>NZ_JAYMZS010000039.1:0-74435 GCF_035828755.1 Amycolatopsis sp. H20-H5
CCGAGTCGCACCGCCCGCGACGCCAGCCCGCCCAGCAGAAGGAATGGTCACACGCAAACACTCGCACAACCAGCAGCCGATATCACGAACCGACACGCAAAGATCTAGCTCTGTAGTACTAGGGCTCCTGATTGTAGTTGGGCTTGGAGTTTTGCTTGGGCGTTGGAGAGGCGGGTGTGGATTTCTTGTTGGGACTGGATTGAGGATAGGGCTTGTTCTAGGTCTGGGCGGATGTTTGCTGGGGAGGTTTTTAGGGATTTTGTTAGGGTTGCTTTTTCTGTTTTTATTGTTGTTATGTCTATTTTTGACAGGGCTTTTGTTGTTGAGGTTGTTCGGGCTGCTAGGCGGGTTAGGGTCGCCAGGGTTTCGTGGACTGCTGGTTGCATGTCGCTTACGCGGTCTGCTAGGGGGCCGTCGGTTAGGGAGTTGCTTATGGCTATGAAGTTTGCTGTTGCTGCTTCGGCTCTGTGTAGCCAGGTTGCTTCTGGGGAGGAGGGGTTGATTTCCAGCTTTTTTTGGATTCGGGATGGTGGTTCTTTTTCTGTTGTCAGGGTTGCTATTCCTGCTTTGGCGCTCAGGACTCCTAGTCCTACTGCCAGTGCTGCCAGTGTTGGTAGTTGGACCGCCCAGGCCGCGCCTGCTGAGGTGGCTGCCAGTAGCAGGCCCCAGGGTTCTAGGAGTTCCTTGCCGAAGCGCATCGTTCAGGGTCTCAGAAGTTCGAGATGACCGCGGTGAAGACCTGGTCGATCGAGTCGGGCTTGGAGGAGTCGTACTCCGAGCCCTGGGTCGCCTGGGCTATCTGACGCAAGACGTCCTGGTCCGCGTCGCCGCCGTAGGCGATCGTGAACACCCGGACGTTGTCGCCGCCGCCCTCCGTCTTCAGCTGGCTGACCAGGTTGTTCAGGTCGACGCCGTTCTGGTCCTCGTTGCGGCCGTCGGTCAGTACCACCACCGCGTTGATCGCGTTGGGATCCAGGTGCTGCTTCATGTACTGGTACGCGGCCAGCGACGAGTCGTAGAGGCCGGTACCGTTTTGGGGCGTCAGCCCTTCCAGCCTGCCCTTCAGCTGGTCTCGGCGACCGCTGTCGCCGACTGGGCCCACGGTGACCAGCTCCTGGTAGTCCTTGTCGCCGCTGAGCTGCGTGGAGAACATCCAGAGGCCGACCTGGTCCTTGTCGCCGAACTGCGCCAGCGAGGTCGCCGCCGCCTGTTTCGCCAGGTCCATCTTGCTCTTGCCGGTGCCCTTGACGGGATCACCCATCGAGCCCGACACGTCCACCACCAGCAGGACGTTCGCCTTCTTGCGCAGATCCGTCCACGACTTCAGCAGCGCGTCGAGCACCGCCGGGCCGGGTGGGCGAATGAGGTTGATCTTCGCGTTGGCCTGGACGCCGTTCTCCGGCGTCGCCTGCGGGCCCACCTTGTCCTCGAAAGTGCGGAAACCGAGGTCAGTGAACTTCGCCTGCGCCTCCGGCGACTTCAGATAGCCGAGGAAATCGGCGGCGACCTGCTTGCGCGCTTCGTCGGCCGAGTTCAGCACGGCGTACGGGTGGTCCGAGTTCAGCGTGCCATCACTGGGATAGATCGCGACGAGCGGCACCTTCGGCTTCGCGTGCTGGCCGCGCGCCTTCGGGTCGTTGGTCGGGTTGCCCTGGTTGTAGCCGATCAGCGAGTTCTCTTCGACCGTCACCGCCGAGATGTACGACAGTGCCGCGCCGCGGTCGTCCGCCTGCTGCAGGTTCGTCAGGAAGGTCAGCGTGTTGTCGCCGTAGTGCACGATCGCCTGCTCGACGTTGCCGACGAACTGCCGCACCTCCGGCTTCGCCAGCGCGGCGGCGGTGAGGTCCGAGGAGGTGCCGGTGGCCGCGTAGTACGCGCCGATGGTGGCGTTCAGGCCCGCGGTCGAGATGTTCGGGTTCGTCTTGCCGAGCCGGAACTTGCCCCACTCCGGGTGGTTGTACTTCGCCCAGCCCGCCGGATCCGCGGCGAGCGCGGCCAGCTCACGCCAGCCGATGCCCTTCGCGGGCCAGCCGAGCGCCTCGGCCATCGGCTTCGGCATCGCGATGGTCAGCGGCGAGTTCGCGATCGAGGGGAAATCGCCGTCGGGCAGGACCGCGGGCCGATCGCTGCCGGCGACACTCTGCCGCAGCAGGTTCACCCAGCCGGACGCGGCGGGGGTCCACACGTCCGGGCGCGGGCCGTCGATCGCGTCGTTCCAGCCGCGGGCGAGCGCCTGCATGGCCAGGCCGGAGGACTTGCCCTGCACCAGCACGTCCACACAGTGCCCGGCGACCGTGCGGCCGCTGTAGTCGTTGGCGATCTCCGTGACGATGCCGGACTTCTCCGGCGACGCCGTGACGTGCAGCGCGATCGCGTCGGCGCCGGTGCACTTCGCCTGCGCGGCGGGGTCCGGGCTGTTGTCGCTGGTGAGGTACCGCAGCCCGACGATCAGGCCGATCGCGACGAGCACGGCGGCTCCGAACGACAGGAACTTGCGTCGTCGGCGGGCCGCGGCCTGCTGATTTTCGTGGATCAAGGGAACCTCCGCTTACACCCGCCGGAACACCATTATCCGGCGGCGGAGGTGGCACCGGGTCCGCGTTGCCGAACCGTTGCCGTAACCGAAGGTTCCCTTAGGAAGGCGCTGAGAACTGTCGCAGCAGCCGCCGCTCGAAGCCTCGGGCTCCTGTCCTTCGAAGCCGCCTACCCTCCACAAAGGACGGAAAGTCCACCCATTCGCCCGTTTCATACCGCCATGACCGTTTCATGTGTGCCCCATTAGGCCACCATGACAGCGTTAAACGCCGTGAAGGCTCCCATCAGGGCACACGGCAAGTCTGGGGTGGCGACCGAAGGGAACGCGGCCCTCGGCGCCAAACTGGACGACATGACATCAGTTTCCGGACACCTTCTTAGGAAGGCGCTTTTCCCGTGTCCGCGATCGGTGACGGCAATTCCACCGGTCGCGGGCACGGGAATTCTGCCCTCGCGGTTTCAGGCGGGGCCGCGGCCGGACCAGGTCCAGGCGTAGCCGGGATCCTCGGTGGCGTCGGCGGCTTCGCCGAGCTCCAGCGGAGCGAAAGTATCCACCATGACAGCGGTTTCGTCGAAGAACCGCGCGCCGATCGACGCCTCCGCCGCGCCGGGCTGCGGCCCGTGGGTGAAGCCGGACGGGTGCAGGGAAAGCGAGCCGATGCTGATTCCGGAACCCTTGCGGGCCTCGTAGTTCCCGCGCACATAGAACATCAACTCGTCGGAATCGACGTTCGCGTGGTTGTACGGCACCGGAACGGATTCGGGGTGGTAGTCGACCTTGCGCGGGACGAACGAGCAGACGACGAAATTCGGGCCCTCGAAGGTCTGGTGCACCGGCGGCGGCTGGTGCACGCGGCCGGTGATCGGCTCGAAGTCGGCGATGTTGAACGCCCACGGGTACAGGCAGCCGTCCCAGCCGACTACGTCGAACGGGTGAGTCGCATAGGTGTAACGGGTGAGCCCGGCGCGGTGGCGGACGAGGACGTCGACGTCGGTCCCGTCGGCGACCAGCGGCTCCGACGGGCCGCGGACGTCCCGCTCGCAGTACGGCGAGTGCTCGAGGAACTGGCCCTTCGCCGAGAGGTACCGCTTCGGCGGGCCGATGTGCCCGCGCGCCTCGAGGATCAGCAGCTTGACCTCGCCGTGCGGGAGCACCCGATAGGTGCAGGACGTCGGGATGACCACATAGTCGCCGTCACCGACCTCCAGCGCGCCGTAGATGGTCTCCAGCGTCGCCGTGCCGCCCTGGACGTAGAGCAGCTCGTCGCCGGCCGCGTTGCGGTACAGCGGGCTGGGCTCGGTCGCCGCGGCGAAGCCGATCGAGACGTCGGCGTTGCCGAACAGCCGCCGCCTGCCGGTCACCGCGTCGGCGCCGTCGCTGAACTTGAGGTCCTGGGTCTTGAAGTGGCGCGGCTTGAGCGGGTGGTTCGGGTTGAGCGTGCCGCGCTCGTCGGTGACCGCGACGGCGTCGACGATCGCCGTCGGCAGCCCGCGGTGGTAGAGCAGCGCGGAGTCGGCGGAAAAGCCCTCGACGCCCATGAGCTCTTCGGCGTAGAGGCTGCCGTCTGGCTGGCGGAACGCCGTGTGCCGCTTGTGCGGGAGCTGGCCTACCTGGCGGTAGTAGGGCATCGGGGCCTCCTTCGGTGACCTGAAATGTGTCCGCTTAACGGACAATTTTGTCCTGATGTCGTACGCTACTAGCGTGTTAGTCGTGTCAAGCGCTGTGGAACTCACACCACCCGGCCCCCGCGGAATCCCTCCTCTGTTCGCCAGGCTCGTCGACGACTCGGCGTTGTTCTCGCCCGGTCTGGCGACGATGCCCGACGCGCTGCGAGAGCATTTCGCGACCAAAGTCGGAGAACATGCAGGTGTACTGGGGGTCTTCCTCTGCCAGGGGTCGCGGCTGCCGGAGCTCATCACCGAGCTGATCAAGATCAAACCGAAGCAGCCGCTGCCGCTTTCCCTGATCATCGACACCGGTCTCGGCGGGGTGCCGAAGGCCATCTCGATCGTCGAATCGCGCAGTGAGCTGCTCGCGCTGCGGATGGTCGAGATGCCCGCGCCCTCGGACGTCGACGAGGTCTGGCTGGAGCGGGTCTCGGAGTTCGTGCCCGAGGACGTCATCCGGGTGGTCGAGCCGCGCCGCGGTGTCGGCTGGCTGGACGGCGTGCGGAAGGTGATCGAGCACGGGAGCTGGCCGAAGATCCGCTGTGGCGGCCCGGCCGGGGAGAACTTCCCCAGCGTCGACGAGGTCGCCGACTTCCTCGCGGTGGTCAGCGGCTCGGACGGCGCGTCGTTCAAGGCGACCAACAGCCTGCACCGGGCCGTCCGCCACACCGACGAGAACAGCGGTTTCACCCATCACGGGTTCCTGAACCTGCTGGTGGCGTCGGCCCGCAGCCTCTCCGGCGGCGACGTCAGGGGAGCGCTGGAGGCGACGGACGCCAAGGCGTTGTCCGAGGAGGCGAGCGGGCTTTCGGAGCCTGCCGCCAAGGCCGTCCGCGCGCTGTTCGCGTCCTACGCCGCCGCGTCGTTCGCGGAGCCGGTCGCCGATCTCGCAGAGCTCGGCTTGCTGTGACCGAGGGGTCGCTGACGCTCGACAGGGGGTTGGCGCTGCTTCAGGCGGTGGCCGACGCCGGTGGCGACGCGGCGACCATCTCCGAGCTGGCGGTCACCATCGGCGCCAGCCGGGCCGCGGTGTACCGGCTGCTCGTGCCGTTGTCGGAACGCGGCCTGGTGTGGCGGGACGGGAACAAGGTCCGGCTCGGCGTCGGCCTGCTGCGGCTCGCCGGGCAGGTCCTCCCGCAGCTGCGGGAGGCCGCTCAGCCCGTGCTGCGCGCGCTCGCCGAAGCGGTGGGCGCGACGGCGCACCTTTCGGTCGCCCAGGGGCCGCAGGCGCAGGCTGTGGCCGTCGTGGAGCCCTCGTGGACCAATTTCCACGTCGCCTACCGGGTCGGGACGCGGCATTCGCTCACTTCGGGCGCCGCGGGAAAGGCGATGACCCTGCGGCCCGGCGGCGAAGGCTGGGTCACTTCCAGCGGCGAGCTGGAGGCGGGGGCGTCCGGGGTGGCCGCGCCGGTGCGCGGCGTACCGGGCCTGCGGGCCAGCGTCGGCGTCGTGTCTCTGGAGCCCTTGGACGCCGCGACGGTGGGCCCTCAGGTGGTCGCGGCCGCCGCTTCGCTGACCGCGGTGCTCCGCTCGCCGAACGACTCTTGACTGCCCCTGAAGGCCACCATCACGGCGTTAGACGCCGTCATGGTGGCCTTCAGGGGCACTAGACGAGCGTGCGCCGGACCGCCAGTAGTGGGCGGACCATCGTCAGCAGCAGGGCCAGGTCGACGCTGAACAGCAGCCGCTCGAACAGGCCGAGGGTGAACTCCTGGTGCGCCGGTCCGGTGATCATGGTCCAGACGAAGCCGCCGAGGACCACCGCGACGGTGGCGATGCTGGCCGTCGCGAGCACCCGGATGGTGGTGCGCCGCGGCTCCCACGGGCACCGGGCGCGCCCGCGCCGGGTCAGCAGCCAAGCCGCCGCGGGAAGGGCGAGGAAGGCCGTCAGCGCCGCGTAGTTGTGGACCTGGCCCGCCAGCGACCGCGCCTGGCCTTCCGGGTCGACCGGCACGATCCCGCAGACGAGCAGCCCCGCGCACCAGACACCGAGCAGCGCGAGCACCGGGCTGGTGTCCGCGCGGCGGGCCCGCGCGATGCCGGTCAGCAGTGCCAGGGAGCCCAGCGCCAGCGCGACGCACATCGCACTGAACAGCGGGGCCGCCGAGGCGTCGCCGAGATGGCCGTAGACGTACTCGCTCAGCGTCTGCCAGATGGGGCTGACCTGGCCGGACAGCCGCAGGTGGAGGTCGACGGAGATGGCGACGGCCACCGCCATGCCCGCGACCGCGAGCCGCCCGTGCAGGGGCGAAACGGCGTTGGCTGGCGCTGTCACCGGGGGCTCCTGAGGGGTCGGAGGCAGACATGCGACGAGGGCAAGGCAGCCCCGGCTTCATCGCCGGTTCACCTTGCCCTCACCTGGACTTCGCCTCAGGTTACCCAGTGAACCTGTGAACCCTCTGAGTCCGTTCGTCCGCGGAGTCCGTCAGAAGACGAGCTGGGCCAGCGCGAACAGCGAGAAACCGGCGAACACGAACCCGGCGCAGCGCTGGATCAGCTTGGGGCGGATCCGGCTGCGAACCTTCTGGCCGATGAACACCGCCAGCCCGGCGACCGACACGAGCGCGACGAAGGCGCCGAGCCCGACCGCGAACGGGTTGTCGAAGCGGGCCGCGAGGCTGGCCGTCGCGAGTTGGGAGGCGTCGCCCCATTCGGCGGCGAACAGCACGCCGAAGGAGGTGATCGCCGAGCGCAGGAACGTTACCGGGTTCGGGCCGGACCGTGACGCGTCCTCTTCGCCGTCGACACCGGTGCTGAATCCTTCGCGGAGCAACATGAACGCTCCGACGCCGAACAGCACGGCCACGATGGTGGTGACCAGTGCGTCCGGGAGAAGAGTGAGTGCCTTACCGAACAACACGGCGATAACACATTGCACGGCGAACGCCACGCACACCCCGGCGAATACCGGCCAAGCGCGGAAACGGGTGGTCAGCACCAGTGTCGCGACCAGTGTCTTGTCCAGCAGCTCCACGGCCAGTACCAGGCCAAACGCGCTGACGAGCGCCACCATTCCGGCAGACATCGGTATTCTCACGCCCCTTTCACTGCAACGATAAAGGGGGTATTCAGAAAAGGGCAAGCAGATGGGGCTCGCGAATTGTCGTCTCCGCCGGGTGTGAATGTACTTTCCTGGCCGGGCTGACTTATTTTTTCGGCACGCCGAAAACTGTTCCTGGGGAGTGTCGGCCGAGGGACCTTCGTCCCGTCCAAGTCAGGACCAGCCGGACTGGCGGGACCCCTGGTCGCGGAGCAGGCTCAAGGATGTGGAGGTCCTCGAGTTAGCGCGGTGGCAGTTCGGCGTCACGACCGTCTATCACTTCCTGATGGTTCCGTTGACCATCGGGTTGTCGGTGCTGGTCGCGGCGATGCAGACGGCGTGGGTGCGCACGGACGACCGGCGCTACCTGAAGATGACCAAGTTCTGGGGCAAGCTGCTGCTGGTGAACTTCGCCATGGGCGTGGTCACCGGCATCGTGCAGGAGTTCCAGTTCGGCATGACGTGGAGCGCCTACTCGCGGTTCGTGGGTGACGTGTTCGGCGCGCCGCTGGCGATGGAGGGGCTCGTCGCGTTCTTCGTCGAGTCGACCTTCCTCGGCCTGTGGATCTTCGGCTGGGACCGGCTGCCGAAGAAGGTGCACCTCGCGTGTGCCTGGGCGTTCTCCCTGGCCACGATGTTTTCGGCGTACTTCATCCTCGCCGCGAACTCGTGGATGCAGCACCCCGTCGGGGTGCAGCTGGTCGACGGCAAGCCGACGATGAACTCGATCTGGGCGGTGCTGACGAACAACACCGCGCTGGCCGCGATCCCGCACACCATCGCGGGCGCGTTCTCGGTGGCGGCGGCGTTCCTGGTCGGTGTCGCGGGCTGGCACCTCTGGCGCAAGCGGAAGCAGGACGACGAGCACCGCGCTGTCTGGCGTTCGTCGCTGCGGCTCGGCGGCTGGGTCGGTGTGGTGGCGTTCGCGGTCCTGGCGATCACCGGTGACATGCAGGGCAAGCTGATGTTCGAGCAGCAGCCGATGAAGATGGCGTCGGCCGAGGCGCTGTGTCACACGGAGAAGCCCGCGAGCTTCTCGATCATCGCGATCGGTGACGTCGCGGGTGCGAACTGTGAGGACGTCAAGACGTTCACCGTGCCCGCGCTGCTCTCGTTCCTCGCGCACAACGACTTCTCCACCGAAGTACCCGGGGTGGAGAACCTGATCAGCCAGTACCAGGCGAAATACGGCACGAACTACCCGGACGACCCGCAGCTGGGCTCGCTGGCGGGCAAGCCGATCGACTACGTGCCCAACCTGCCGGTGACGTACTGGGGTTTCCGGATCATGATCGGCTTCGGCGCGATCTCGGCCGGGATCGGCGTGCTCGCGCTGTGGTTCACCCGCCGCGGGCACATCCCGTCGACCCGCTGGTTCCCCCGGCTGATGCTCGCCGGCATCGCGACCCCGTTCATCGCCAACAGCGCCGGCTGGATCTTCACCGAAATGGGTCGTCAGCCATTCGTGGTAGCCCCGAACCCCTCCGGAGTGGACGGCGTGTGGATGTTCACGGCCCGCGCGGTGTCCCAGTTGTCCACAGGCGAGGTGTGGACGTCGCTGATCTCCCTGACCGCGGTTTACCTCGCACTGGGCGTGGTCGAGCTCTACCTGATGCGCAAGTACGTCCGAGGCGGCGTAGACGCCGTCATGCCACCCCAGAAACCCAAGCAAGACAACGATTCCCAGGGCGGTGACCCCGATGAAGAAGCACTCGCCTTCGCCTACTGACCCGGGCGGAAACGGCCGAAACGCGCCCAGCGCGCCCCCCGCCCTTCCCGGGGGACGGCCCCGCACCCAGCGTATCGGGAGTGTCGCTCTTCCGGGTTACCCACAGGCAATCTGTGGACAACTGCCCCGACTGTGGATAACTCTCCGCCACCGGGGCGGGACGAGCGAAATGAGTCGGGCGGGCGTGTTATGAGCCTCGAAACGATCTGGTTCTGCGCCATCGCCTTCTTCTGGCTCGGGTACCTGTTCCTGGAGGGCTT
Organism: Amycolatopsis sp. H20-H5; assembly: GCF_035828755.1. Taxonomy (NCBI): domain Bacteria; kingdom Bacillati; phylum Actinomycetota; class Actinomycetes; order Pseudonocardiales; family Pseudonocardiaceae; genus Amycolatopsis; species Amycolatopsis sp. H20-H5. Next base: position 9,233 of record NZ_JAYMZS010000039.1, read on the forward strand.
CGACTTCGGGGTCGGCATGCTGATGCCGATCCTTGCCCGGGACAACACCGAGCGGCGCGTCATGGTCAACACCATCGGTCCGGTCTGGGACGGCAACGAGGTGTGGCTCATCGTCGCGGGCGGTGCGATGTTCGCGGCGTTCCCCGGCTGGTACGCCTCCCTTTTCTCCGGCGCCTACCTGCCCCTTCTGTTCGTCCTGCTCGGGCTGATCGGGCGCGGGGTCGCGTTCGAATACCGCGGCAAGGTCGACTCGGACCGCTGGCGGCGCAACTGGGACCGGGTCATCATGATCGGCTCGTGGGTGCCGCCGCTGGGCGTCGGGCTGATCCTCGCCACGACCGTGCTCGGCCTCCCGCTCGACGCCCAGGGCAACCGCGTCGGCTCGGCGTTCGGCTCGATCCGCTGGGACACCGTGCTCGGCGCGCTCGCCATCGCCGGGTTCTCGCTGGTGCACGGCGCGGTTTTCCTCGCTCTCAAAACCGAGGGCGACCTGCGGGAACGTGCCCGGAGCTTCGCGCTGAAGGCGTTGCCGGTCCTGTTGCTGCCGATGCTCGTGTTCCTGGTGGTGGTGCAGTGGCGTGAGGGGACACTGTGGACACTGCTGACGCTCGGCATCGCGGCGGCGGCCGCGGTCGTCGCGTGGTGGCGGCTCCTGCTCGACCGCGACGGCCAGGCTTTCGCCGCGCTCGGCGTGGTCATCGCCGCGGGTGCGATCACCCTGTTCGGCGCGCTCTTCCCGGCCGTCCTGCCATCCACCGGCGACGTCGCGAACACGCTCACGATCGCGAGCGAGGCGTCGAGTCCGTACACGCTCAAGGTGATGACGTGGGTCGCCGTGTTCGGCGCGCCCGCCGTGCTCGTCTACCAGGGCTGGACGTACTGGGTGTTCCGTAAGCGCATCGGCACGCGCCACATCCCGGCGGCGGTGCACGTCCCGTGACCAGGCTTCCCGGCCTCGCTTCCCCTTCCGCCAAGGTGTCCAAAGTGGACCGGGAGGGGGTGGGATCGCGAAGCGGGGTCGGAGTAGGCGCGGCGAGGCCGGGAAAGGGGCCGCTCGGCGCGCTTCCCGCACTCTCGCCGGTGGCGCGCCGGGCGTTGCTCCTCGTCGGACTGCTGTCCCTGCTCAACGCCGCTTTCTTGGTGGCACAGGCTTTCCTGCTCGCGGACGTCCTCGCGGCGATCGTGGCCGGGAACATCGGGGGGCACGCCGTCCAGCTGGGGGTGCTGCTCGCGCTTGTCGGGGGGCGAGCAGCCACCAGTTGGGCGGTGCGGATCGTCTCCGCGCGCGCCGCCGCCGGTGTCAAGGAAGAGCTGCGCGCGAAGACCGTCGACCGCGCGCTGCGCCTGGGGCCTGAGTGGATCGCGCGCCGGGGACACGGCGAGCTGACCACGTTGACGACCAAGGGGCTCGACGCGCTCGACGCCTACTTCACCGAGTACCTGCCCGCGCTGGTGACGGCCGTGGTGGTGCCGTTGGCGGCGGGGGCGGCCGTGCTGTTCGCGGACTGGCCGTCCGCGGTGATCATCGCGCTGACCGTGCCGCTGCTGCCGATGTTCGCGATTCTCGTCGGCAAATACACCGCCGACCGCGTCGCGGGCGCGACCGACGCGGCGCACCGGATGTCCGGGCAGCTGCTCGAACTCGTCCGCGCGCTCCCGGTGCTCGTCGCGTTCCGCCGGGCCGAGGCGCAGGCCGAGACGGTCCGGCGCGTGTCGGAGCGGCATCGCCGCGCGACGCTCAAGACGTTGAAAGTGGCGTTCGCTTCGGCCTTCACCCTCGAACTCGTCGCGACGCTGTCGGTCGCGCTGGTCGCCGTGGTGATCGGTCTGCGGCTCGTCGGCGGGGACCTTCCGCTGGCCATCGGGCTCGGGGTGCTGATCCTGGCTCCTGAGTGCTATCAGCCGCTGCGCGCGGTCGGCGCGGCATTCCACGCCAGTGAGGACGGCGTCGAGGCGGTCCGCCGGGTCGCGGAGGTGCTCGCGGAGCCGATCCCGGCCGAAGGCACGGAAACCCCGTCGCGCGGCGAGGTACAGGTCGAAGGGCTGCGCGTCGCGCGGCGCGGCGGTTTCGCCCCGGATGGGGAGACTTTCGCCGTCAGGCCGGGGGAGGTCGTCTGGCTGCGCGCTCCGAGTGGCGGCGGCAAGTCGACGACGTTGTCCGCGCTGCTCGGTTTCGTGCCCGCGCACGACGGCGCGATCACCGTGGGCGGCACTGACCTGCGCGACGCGGACCTCACGCGATGGCGCGAAAACGTGGCGTGGGTACCGCAGGCGCCGGTGTTTGGCGGGGGCACGGTCCGCGAGGAGGTCGGCGGTGAAGACCTCCTCGCGGAACTCGGCATTGCCGGGCTCGCCGAGCGGCCCGTCACTCAGCTTTCGCTGGGACAGCGCCAGCGCGTCGCGGTGGCCAGGGCGTTGCTGCGGGTCCGGGACGGCGCGTGGCTGCTGCTGCTCGACGAGCCGACCGCGCACCTCGACGAGGTCAGCGCGCGCCGGGTCATGACCGCGATCCAGCGTGCGGTCGACGGCGGCGCGGCGGCGATCATCGCCGCGCACGACCGTCCCGCCGGTGTCGACATGTCGCCCGAACCCATGGTCGTCGTCGAGCAGGACGTGACACCTTCACCTGTGCCTTCGCCGGAGTCCGGCCGCCCGATGGCTTGGCGGACGCTCCTGGACAAGCGGCTTTTCGCCGGAGCGCTGCTCGGCGCGGCCGCACTGCTGGCCGGGATCGCGCTGACGGCGACGTCCGGCTGGCTGATCGCCAAGGCTTCGCAGCAGCCGCCGATCCTGACCTTGAGCGTCGCGATCGTCGGCGTCAGGACGTTCGGGCTCGGCCGCGCGGGACTTCGTTACGCCGAACGGCTGGTGACACATGACGCGGCCTTCCGCATCGCCGGGCGGCTGCGGGTGCGTCTCTGGGGCCCACTCGTCCGGCTCGGACCGGCGCGCGGCCTGCGGGCGGGCGAGGGCCAGGCCCGGCTGGTCGATGACGTCGACACCGTGCGTGACCTGCTACCCCGGGTGGTGACCCCGTTGGTGGTCGTCGCACTGGTGGCGGCCGGGGCGATCACCGTCCAGACGGTGGTGCTGCCCGCCGCCGGAGGGGCGCTCGCGGCCGCGGTGGCGATCGGCGCGCTCGCACCGCTGGTGGCCCTGCGCGCCGAGCGCCGCGCGACGACCGCGCTCGCCACCGGCCGTCGAGCCGTGTCCGCCCAGGTGCTGACGCTCTTCGAGGCAGCCGCCGAGTTCCTGGCTTTCGGCACCGCCAGTACCCGCCGCGACCGGCTCGCCGGGACGGACGCCCGCCTGGCCGCCGACGCCCGTCGACAGGCCTTCGGCGCGGGTGCGGGCGACGCGCTGATCACCCTGGCGAGCGGGGCGGCCGCGGTGGCGAGTGTCGCGTTCGCGGCCAAGGCCGTCGCGGCGGGGACTCTCGCGCCGGTGCTCACGCCGCTGCTCGCGCTCGTGCCGCTGGCACTGGCCGAGGTCCTCGCTCTGCTGCCTCCGGTGGCGCAGCACTGGGACACCCTTCGCCAGGCTCGGGTTCGGCTCGCGGAGTGTCATGAAAGGGTCTTTCAGGACAAAAATTGCCAGGAAAGACCCTTTCATGACACTGATGACGTGCGGATCGAGGGGGCCGACCTCGGCTGGCCCGGCACCGGCCGCCCGGTCCTCACCGGAGTCGACGTCCACCTCGCGTCCGGGACGTACGCCGCGGTCGTCGGGCCCAGCGGTGCCGGGAAGTCGACCCTGGCCGCCGCGTTGCTCGGGTTCCTGTCACCCACGAGTGGTCACCTGATCACGCCGGGGCGCGTCGCGTGGGCGCCGCAGGAGCCGCGGCTCGTCTCGACCACCGTCGCGGAGAACCTGCGGCTCGGCGACCCCGCCGCGACCGATGAGCAGCTCCGGCAGATCCTTAACCTGGTGGCGCTCGATGACCTCGACCCCGCGACGATGCTCGACAGCGCGGGCACCGGGCTTTCCGGCGGCCAGGCGCAGCGGGTGGCGCTTGCCCGCGCGCTGCTGGCCGCGCCGGACGCCGATCTCGTGCTGCTCGACGAGCCCACCGCGCACCTCGACGAGCCGACCGCACGCCTGCTGCGCGCCCGGCTTCGGGAGGTGCTCGCGGGGAAGACCGTCGTGCACGTGACCCATCACGCGGGCGAGGCCGCCGACGCGGACGTCGTGCTGGAGGTCCACGAGGGGCGCGTCACGGCGCGTACACCCGCGTCGGCCGGGGCGGGCTAATGTCGGTGTTGCTCATGGATCCGACCCTTGCCGCGCGGGCACTGTCCGCGGCCACCGAGATCACCAGCACCGCCCTGTCCGGCGAAGACCCCGGCGCGGTGCTGGACACCGTCGTGGCCAGGGCCGCCGAGCTGGCCGAAGCCGACCTCGGGCTGGTCATGGTCCGCGCCGACGACGGCCGGGTCATCGTCGAGGCCGCGCAAGGCGCCCTCACCGGGCTGCGCGGGCTGACGCTGCCCGCGGATTCCGCGGCGGGCCGGGTCGCCCGCGGCGGGGAACCCGTGGTCAGCGAGGACTTCACCATCGACCCGCGCACCGCGCCGTTCGTCCCGGACGAGCTGCGGGGCTTCGGTCCATTCGCCGCCGCGCCGTTCGGTTCCGGCGGCCGGATCCTCGGCGCGCTCACGGTGTACCGGCGGCACGGGCGCTACCCGTTCTCCGCGGGCACCATCGAGGTCCTGACCGCGTTCGCCGCGCAGGCCGGAGTGGTCCTGGCGCTGGCCGAAGGTGCCAACGCGCGTCACCGCGTGACGCTCTACCAGGAGCGCGAACGCATCGCGCGCGAGCTGCACGACGTCATCGTGCAGCGGTTGTACGGCGCGGGCATGCAGCTCGACCGCGTCCGCCGCAACATGCGCAAGCGCTTCGCCCAGGCCGACGGCAACCGGCTGTCCGACGCGATCGACCAGCTCGACCAGACCATCGAGGAGATCCGCGGCACCGTCCGCGCGCTGCGCTCGCCCGATCCGGAGCACGACGCCCCGGTGGCGGTCGCCGCCTCCGACCTCGCCGAGTCCGCCCGCGGCGAGGTCCGTATCGCGGGCGAACTGCTCGGTTTCCCGCCGACCCTGGAACTGTCCGGCGAGCTCGCGAACATCCCCGCCGAGCGCGCCGACCACATCCGGGCCGCCCTGCGCGAAGCACTGTCCAATGTGGTCCGGCACTCCGGCGCGAGCGAGTCGAGGGTCAGCCTCTGCCGCGACGAGGAGGGCGTCAAACTCCGCGTCCGCGACAACGGATCCGGTGTGCCCCAAGGCGTCGCGACCCGCGGCCTGCGCCACCTCGCGGAACGCGCCGAGACAGCGGGCGGCAAGTTCTTCATCAACTCCTCGCCCAGCCTGGGTACTTTGGTGGCCTTCGACCTGCCGTTGGACTGATTCCCTTGCTAGCGTGGGCACGAACCGTGACGAGGGGGATACGTCGTGTGGGAAGTCGTAGCCGGTGAAGTGGCGAAAGTGCTGGCGGCCGGTGTGCTCGGGAGCGTCAAGGACGTCGTGTCCAAGCGGCTCGCGAGGCGGCACGGCGCCCAGGACCTGGAGCTGTTGATCGCCGACGAAGACCGCACCGCGGTGGCTGTGCGTGAGTTGATGGAAGCGGATCCGGAGTTCGCCGAGCACCTCCGGGGCGTCCTGGCGCTGGGGACCGGCGCCCGGGACACCGGGGTCGTGCCGGGCGCGCCCGCGCATTTCGTCGACCGCGAGGCCGAGCGTTCCGCCGCGGCGGGACCCGGCGTCCGGGTGATCTCCGGGCGGCGTGGTTCCGGCAAGAGCGCGCTGGTGTGCCGGCTCGCCGTGGACCTGCGCGAGCGGTATCCGGATAGTCAGGTCTACGTGGACCTCGCCGACTACCGGACAGACGCCGTGCTTCGCCGAAGCGATGTCGCCGCTCGCGTGCTGGAGCAGCTCGGCGTCGCGAAGGGCGAGCAGGCTGCCGGGACGGCCGAGCTCTGGGCGCAGTATCGCTCGGTGACCTCACGCCTGCGTTTCCTCCTCGCGCTCGACAACGCCGAATCCGTGACCGACGTGCGCGAGCTCGTCCCGCCCTCGCCGTCGAGCCTGGTGCTGGTGACCTCGATCCGGCAGACGGACGATCTGCTGGCCGAGTACCCCGAATCCCCGATCGAGCTGAGCGCCCTCGCACCCGGCGACGCGGTCGAGCTGCTGGAAAGCGTGGCGGGCGTGGCCGTCACGGGTGCCGAACGCCAGGCGGCCTTCGAGCTCGCCGAGCTGTGCGACCGCATGCCGTTCGCCTTGCGGCTGGCGGGGGCCCGTGTCCACAAGCGACTGCGGCGGGTGCCGGACGCCATGGCGTCCGTGGTCGCCGACTTCCGGCGCACGGGCGTCCTCGGCGGTGTCGACGTCATCGCGGAGGCCTTCGAGCAGACCTTCACCGAGCTTTCCCCCGACGCGGCCGAGTTGTGTGTTCTCCTGGCGTCGCATCCCGGCCCGGACTTCACCGGTGCCGGTGCGTCGGCGGTGCTGGGCAGCGAGGCCGGTGACGCGCTCGACGAGCTGACCGACGCCGGATTCCTCGCGCCGACCGGGACCGGACGGCAGAAGCTATTCAACCTCGTGCGGGAGGGCGCGCGCCGCCGCGGGACGAGTGACGTCGCCGTCGAGCGGGCCCTGGAGTTCCATCGTGATCAGGCGGTCGGTGCTGACTACGCCGCCGGGATGGACCGCTTACGTTGCTACGAGCCACTTTCCGGGCTGAACACCGACTTCGAGGGCCGTCAGCCGCTCGATTGGGTCGAGGACGCCCGCGAGGTGTACGGCGCGCTCGCGCGGGAGGCGCACCTGCGCGGCCGCGATGTCGAACTCGGGCAGATCTGCGGGGCGCTCGAAATCCTGATGCTCAATCGCGGGCACCACCGGCTGTTCGTCGAGATCAACCGCTGGGGAATCCTGAGCGCCGAACGGCTCGGCGATCCCGCGTTGCTGGCCAGAATCCTCAGCCAGCAAGGCAGGACGTACTTCCTGCTGCACGAGTTCGCCAGGGCGAGCCCGCTGCTGGAACGTGCGCTCGGCCTGGCCCGCGAGCTGGACAACCCCGGTCTGCTGGCGTCGGTGCTGGAGTTTTCCGGCCGGTTCCACGAGGAGCAGCGGCTTCTTCCGGCCGCCATCGGCTTCTTGGCCGAGGCGGTGCGGCTGGATCGCGCGATGGCCGACGCGGGGCGCCGCGGGCTCGGCATCCATACCCGGATGCAGGCCAACATGCTGGTCAAGGCGGGACAGGCGAGGGAGGCTTTCCCGCTGCTCGACGAGTCCTGGGCAAACACCGCGGACGACCGCAATCGCGGCCGGGTGCTGATGGTCCGCGCGAGGGCGCTCAGCGCGGTGGGCCACTTCGACGATGCCGAGGCCGCGGTACAGCAGGCGTGGGGCCTGATCGCCGGATCGGGCGCCACGCAGTACACGACGGAGTTCGAGGAGCTTCTCGGCGAACTTGCCTTCGGGCGGCGTGATCTGGCGGCGGCCTACGAGCATTGGCGGCGCGCTTGGCAGCAGTACTTTGACGCCGGTCACCCTAGAGAGGCGGAACTGCGTCAGCGGCTCAACTGGCGGTGACGTTTTGGTTCGTGGCGAGTTTCAAGTAGGCGAAACTGGCCAGGCGCAGGGGGTCTTCGTCCGCTGACGGCAGGAAAGAGGTCTTCCCGCCAGGCAGTCGGATCGAGCAGCCTCCTGGCACGGGTGCCGCGGCCAGGCGCGCCATCGGCCAATGGGCCAGCAGCTCACCGAGCCTCGACTCGTCGTCGGTGTAGACGATCGCGGCGCCGTCGAGCTCGTGCAGCTCGGCGTGATCCGCGTGCGCGACGATATGCGAAAAGCGCAGCTCCGGGTGCACCGATGCGGGGAACCGGACGAGCTCCCCGGCCGCGTCCAGCCCGGCGACCATCGCGGCGACCGGGGCCGACAATGGCGTCGGATCCGGGACCGGCGGGAACCTGGCGGGCTCGGCGGGACGCGACAAGTCGAGCGAGTCGTACAGCAGGTCGCCGAGCAATCGGGCACAGTTCCCGGGATCCTCGACGGCCTGGATGACGACGGCGTCGTGAGCGCCCGCGCGGTGCTCGGCGATGACCGCGTCCACCTGCTCCCGGAGCCCGCTCGCCCGCAGCGCGGGGACCGAGCGCACGAGCGCCGCGAGAGGTGAGTCCGAGACGGTGGTCGTGGAAGATGTGGCGGCCAGCAGCAGCGGTTTGTCCACGGCCGCGGCGTAGAGCGCGGCTGAGCCCTCGTCGGAGATGACGCAGTCCGCGGCGAGGATGGTCGCCTGCCAGCCGTGGTCGGGAGGGATCAGCACGAGCCCGGCTCGCAGTTCCGGGGACAGCCAGGATTCGATCTGCCACGAGCTGTGGCCCGCCCAGACGCCGGGGTGCAGGCTGACCGCGAGCTGGTACTCGTCGAGTGGAAGCTCGCCGAGCAGCAGCCGCGGCAGATCAGGATGACGTCCGAACAGTGAGTTCGGCCCCCACGTTGAGGTCAGCACGACGAGTGCGCGCGCCCCCGTCCCCAGCGCCGCGCGGTAACGGGCGACGCGGTGCCTGCTGACGAGCATGCGGTCGTGGCAGGGATCGCCGACGACCACCGCCCGCCCGACCGCCTCGGGGCAGGCGGCCCGCAACTGGTCGCGCTGGACCGAATGGGACAGCGCGATCGCCGAGGGCACGACCTCGCCGTGCCGCACCAGTTTGGCCGGGTCCATCCCGGACGTGACCTGGCCGCCTGGGTAGTACTTCTGGTACCCGATGCCGTGCGGGACCAGCAGGATCGGCGCGTCGAGTTCGTGCAGCGCGTCGTTCTCGCTGGCCGCGATCGCCAGGTCGAACCGCGTCTTGACGGCCTCCTCCCAGGAGACGACCGCGTTCGCGCGCAGGGCGTCCGCGACCCCGGCGGAGAGGATGCCGGGCCGCTCCGCGTCGAAGGTGAAGACGATCTGGATCCGGCGGTCGCCTTCGAACAGCGAAAGGATGTCCAGCAGACGGGTCAACGGCGTGACCGTGCGGTCGACGACCAGGACCTTGCGTTCGAAACCGACCGTCAGCCAGTGGTCGTACGCCGGATCAACCGGGACCTTCCGCCAAAACGACGGGGGGGGGGTGGCGTTTCCAGCCACTACTTGTCCCGGCGGGCGATCCACGCGGCCGCCTGGGTGCGGCGCTGCATACCGAGCTTCGCGAGCACCGAAGTCACGTAGTTCTTGACCGTCTTCTCCGCGAGGAAGAGCCGCTCGGCGATCTCGCGGTTCGACATCCCCTGGCCGATCAGCTCGAGTACGTCACGCTCACGCTCGGTGAGTTTCGCCATCTCGTCCGTCGGCGGGTGGCGGAGCTTGTCGAGCACGTGGGCCGTGCTGATCGGGTCGAGCAGGGAGTGACCCGCGGCGACCTCGCGCACGGCGTTGACCACATCCTGGCCGCGGACCTGCTTGAGCAGGTACCCCGCGGCGCCCGCCATGATCGCGCCGACCATGGCCTCTTCGTCGTCGAACGCGGTGAGCATCAGGCACTGCGGCGGGTTGGGCTTCGACCGCAGCTCGCGACACAGCGTGACACCGTCGCCGTCCCCGAGCCGCACGTCGACCACCGCCACGTCCGGCTCGACGAGCATGGCGACGGCCAGCGCCTCGTCCACGCTGCCCGCCTCGGCGACCACCTCGATGTCCGGCTCATCGCTGAGGAGGTCACGGAGGCCGCGGCGGACGAGTTCATGGTCGTCGATGAGCAGCACCTGGATCGGCATACCCCGAGGTTACGTGGTCAGGCCGCTACGCTCGTCGGCGCGAGCGATCTCCGCCAGCGGGAAGGACGGACATGACGAACGCCGACGCCAAGGCGACGGTCGCCACTGCCCGGAAGCTGCGGGAACAGGCTCAGGCGCTGACCGCCGCGCCCAAGCGCCTGCGCGAACTCGCCCGCGACCAGCTGGCCGGGCTCACCGAGGACGAGGTGGCCGCGCGGCTGGCGGACCTGCCGGTGTCCGCGCTGCGCGACGTCCTCGGCAAGCGTGTGCGGCTGGGGCAGGCCGAGGTCGCCGGGTACACGACCGTCGGGTCCGTCGATACCGCGACGGCGACGCAGCTCCAGGCCGCTCCCGGGGTCGGGGCCGCCACCGCGCGGCAGTTGCTCGATGCGGCCGCGCTCGTCCGCGACCGTGTCGCCGAGGACGTCCGGGTCCGGCTGGACGTCGACGAGCGTCCCCCGGCGCAGGCCGCGTTGCTCGCGACACTGACCGCGATCGGTCACGCGGACAGGGCTGTCTCGGCGATTAAGGAGCCACTGCGAAGGCTTGATCGTGAAGTGGCGCCGCTGCTCGAAGACGCGGGCCGGGCCGCGAGGCGCTTGTCGATGCTGTTCTCCTGGGGAGGGAAGAAGCAGTCCGCGCGCTCGGCGCTGTCCCAGCTCGACGAGGTGCTGGCCAGACCGGAAACCCTTGTGCTGCGGGAAAACCTGGCCGAAGGCCTGTTGGCTGCGGACCCGTCGTCGTACGGCCGGGACGAACTCTGGCGCGCTTACCTCGCAGACGCCGCGTCCTTCAACGCGCTCCTGTCGACGCTCGGTGGCGCGGGCGAGTCGGACGATCAGGAGGCCGCCCGGGGTTTCGTCCCCGAAGAGCTGAACCGCGAGATTTCCGCGACCTCGCTCGACACGCGCCTGCTGACCGCGACCTTGCGCGGCTACCAGGTGTTCGGGGCGCAGTACGTGCTCCACCGCGGCCGCGCGATCCTCGGCGACGAGATGGGGCTGGGCAAGACCGTCGAGGCGCTGGCCGTCCTCGCTCACCTGGCGGCGAAGGGCCAGCAGTGGTTCCTCGTGGTGTGCCCGGCGAGCGTGCAGGTCAACTGGCTCAACGAGATCGAGCGGCACACCGGGCTCGCCGCGCACAGCCTGCACGGTCCCGGCCGTGACGTTGCCGCGGACCGGTGGAATCGCACCGGTGGTGTGGCCGTGACGACCTTCGGCACCCTGCCCAAACTGGATCTCGCGCAGGCCGTGATGGTGGTCGTCGACGAAGCGCACCAGGTGAAGAACCCGGCCGCACAACGCTCGCGGGGCGTGCGGAAGGTCGTCGAGACCGCGCCGCGGGCGTTGTTCCTCACCGGCACGCCGATGGAGAACCGCGTCGGCGAATTCCGGAACCTGGTGGGCTACCTGCAGCCGGACGTCGCTGAGCGGATCGACGCGGGTGACGCGCTGGCCGGGGCGAAGGCGTTTCGCCGGACCGTCGCCCCGGTGTATCTCCGGCGCAATCAGGAGGACGTCCTCGGTGAACTGCCCGACTTGATCGAGGTCGAGGATTGGGTCCGGTTCACCCGCGAGGACGAAGCCGCGTACTTGGCCGCGGTGCGTTCCGGAAATCTGATGGCGGTACGGCAGGGCGCTTTCCAGTCGGCAAGTTCCGCAAAACTCGAGCGGCTGGCAGAAATAGTGTCGGAAGCGCGCGAGGACGGTCTCAAGGTTTTGATCTTTTCCAACTTCCTCGCCGTGCTGGCCGCCGTCGAACGGAAAGTCGGCGATGCGGTGACCGGGCGGATCAGTGGTTCGGTGCCGCCCGCGCGCCGACAGGAGATCGTCGACGCGTTCACGGCCAAGGAAGGTCATGCCGTCCTGCTCGGGCAGATCGAGGCGAGCGGCGTCGGGCTGAATGTCCAAGCCGCGTCGGTGGTGGTCATTGCCGAGCCGCAATGGAAACCGGGCACCGAGGAACAGGCGATCGCCCGGGCGCACCGGATGGGGCAGGTCCGCAAGGTCCAGGTGCATCGGCTGCTCGCGAAGGACAGTGTGGACGATCGCATCCGCGAGATCCAGGAGGGTAAGCGTCTCCTGTTCGACGAGTTCGCTCGAAAGAGTGAAGTGAAAGAACAAGATCGACGCTCAGTTGATACTGGGGAGCATCGCCCGGCAGTGCCGGACGTGCCGGAAGCGGCGCTGGAACGTCGTGTTCTCGCCGCCGAACGACACCGACTCGGATTGGATTGATTGCCAGGTAGGACGGCCTTTTCCGAGTGACGGCCGAGCTGGGGCGGTGATTGTCTACAGCGATGTCGGAAAGAGAATCACCGGATCCGCGGAATTTGGTGGGTAGGCACCTTTTTCCTCCTTTCGGAAACAGTGCGTAACGACTGCCGGTGCGTCGCGATAGTAACCACACATCGCGGCCTTCCCGCCGCCTCGCTTCTGACTTTCTCCCCGAAGGGACTCTCCGTGTCCTTATTTCGTCGTGTCTTCGTCACGGCCGCTGTCGCCGCTGGTTTCGCTTTGGCCGGTCCCGCGCCGATGGTGTTCGCGCAGGTGAGCGCTGCTACCGACCTCAACTGCTCGGACTTCCAGTACCAGGAGCAGGCGCAGGCCGTCCTTGATTCGAACCCGGCCGATCCGAACCACTTGGACGCCGACAAGGACGGCTATGCCTGCGAATCCCGCTTCGGCGAGCCCAAGAAATCCGGTCAGGTCAAGGTGAAGCCCGTCGGCGGCGTCGCGACCGGTGGCGGCGAGCCCGACAGTGGCAACGGAGTCCTGCTCGTGGCCGGTGCGTCGACCGCGGCATTGGCGTCCGCCGGGCTCGTCCTCCTGCTGCGTCGCCGAACCAGTTGAGGCGGCAGTTCGCGGCGGCCGGGGCGCTGCTGGTGATCCTGCTGGTGCCCGGCTGCGCGACTGCCCCGGTCGAACCGGCTACTTCTGTTGCCGCACAAGCGGTTCCAACGTCGAGCGTTGCCATTCCTGCCCCGTCGAAGGCGCTGGGACCCTCGCGACCGTCCACTTTGGAGGTACCGGCGATCGGGGTCCGCACGCAGCGGCTCGTGGACCTCGGCCTGACCCCGGACCGCGAACTCGAGGTGCCGCGCGACGCGGTCACCACGGGCTGGTTCACCGAAGGCCCGACGCCGGGTGAAGCCGGACCGGCGGTCATCGCCGCCCACGTCGACTACAAGCACGTTCCCGGGGTCTTCTCCCGGCTCAAGGAATTGCACCCCGGTGAGCAGGCGATCGTCCACCGCGACGACGGCACGACGGCGGTGTTCGACATCTACCGCGTCGAGCACTACCCCAAGGCATCGTTCCCCACGGACGACGTCTACGGCGACACCACAGGCCCCGAACTCCGCCTGATCACCTGCGGCGGCGTCTTCGACCACTCGACCGGGAACTACCTGGACAACATCGTGGTGTACGCACGCCTGAACACCTAATGCCACCGCTTGCCCCTGAAGGCCACCATCACGGCGTTTAACGCCGTCATGGTGGCCTTCAGGGGCTTCACGTTCGGGCGGGCGCGCAGCGGTGAGTGCTAGCGGACCTCGATCCGGTCCAGTTCCAGCCGCCGGTACTTGTGCTCGTCGACGCTCCACACGTCGAGTGCGCCGTCGTCCAGTTCGGGCGCTAGGACATGCAGGTCCGTTCTGGTGCCGTCAGGTTCGCGGTAAACGACGGAAACCGGCAGGTTGCCTTCGAGCTGCCAGCACATCCGCTGGTAGTCGGCGCTCAGCCGTCCGTTGTGCCGGTCGCTCAGCGCCTTGGTCAGCTGCCCGTGCCTGAGCGGGGTGCCGGTCGGCCGCGCTGCGAGCAGCCTCGCCGCGTGGGCGACCGGATCCTCGACGCGTGGCTGGTGGGCAGGCTCGGCGGATACCGGCTCGGGACCGGGTTCCGGCGTTTCCCGGCCGGGCACGAGCAGGGTCCCGTCAGTGTCGCGGTGGATCGGCGCGTACCCGGCCTCCCGCAACGCGGCGAGCGTCCCTGCAGCGTCCACAGTGGACGTGAGGACCGTCGGTGCGACCGCCCGCAGCCCGAGTTTGGCCAGCTTGCGGTGTGCGGCGATCTCGGTGAGGACCGTCGGATCCTCACCGACGACCACGCTCGCGACGCCGATCACCTGCGCCTCGCCGTGCCGCCGCGCGACGTCGTTGATCAGGTAGACCAGCGGCTGCGGCAGCTCGCCCTGCGCCGCGGAACCCAGCTCCTCCAGCAGTTTCCCGGTCGTCGCACCCTGGTCGAACGCGCGCCGGACGGTCGCCGGGCTGAAGCGCCAGCTGGTCGCCGACCCCTGGGCCTCCCGATCCGCGGCGCGGTCGAGGAGCGCGGCCAGCCGAGCGTCCGGCGAGCCGGTCACAATGGCAGTGAGGTCCGTGCCGAACAACGCCGTCGTCCGGGCTCGAGAGACGAGCGCGCCCGCGGCGTCGCTGAGATCCCTGCCCGCGGCGAGCGCCCGGCCGAGCTGGCTCGCCGCACCGGAGGCGACCAGCCCGAGCAACCCGGCTTCGGCAAGGGATCTGTGCCCGAACTCGGTGACGATGTTCTTGGGCAGCATCGGCGCGTGCCAGGCGGTGAGCGTGTCGAACGCCGCGGCGTCGAGAGAAGCCGTGCCCGGCGGGATTTCGGCCAGCAACCGCAAGGTGAGTTGACGGATATACGCCCCGGAATCGGCGTTTTCCGGGAAGTCGGGGTCCAGCGCGTTGGGTGCCCACCAGAGTTCGACGACCGACTTGAGCAGCACGGCCGGGTCGGCGGGGATCGGTTTCTGGCCGAGCTCCAGGGTGGGCGGAGGCAGCGGCGGTGGCTTGCGGGCCCCTCGGCGGGCGGGCGGCACTTCGGGCTCGTGGTAGTCGAGCAACCCGGTGTCGATGGCGACCGTGACAGCCAACGTGATCTCGTCGACCGACCCGCCGGTGTCCTTGGAGAGCTTCTTGATCGTCCTGATCCCGACGGAGCCGTCCTTGAGCAGCGGAAGCGGCGCGGCGTCGACGACGGTGGTGATCCGGTCCAGCAGCCGGAGCGCCGCGGCGGACGACTCGGCCTCGACCCGCTCGACGCCGACGTCGGCGGTCGGGAACTCGGGCCGCTCGGGCGTGAAGGGCAGGTGGTAGCCGGGCCCGCGCAGGGCGAGCGCGACTTCGAGCGGCATGTACCCGCTGCCTGTATTGGTCCCTAACAGCAGACAGTGCCGGAAGGCCCACGCGATCCCGGCGGCCCCGGCCCCGTACTGGATCCGATCTACCAGGCCGTCTCGTTCGGGGCCGTCGAAAGCCAGTTCAGCCAGCAGGTCCCTGGCAGGTTGGGGCCCGGACGCGACGAGCGCCCGGACACCGTCGGCGTCCCGGAAAAACTTGACGAGCTGGGCGAACAGAGCGCTCTTGCGAGGTTCGGCCCTGATGCCGAGTACGCCCGCCAGCTGCGAAAGCTGGCCGGTGGTTGACTCGGCCAGCAACGTGCCGATCGGCTGCCCGAGGCCATAGAATCCGATGCCGTCGTTGTGCAGCACCTCCGGCACGGCGATCCGCCCGTCCGGCGCGGGCCAGGCCAGCGCCCGCTCACTCATCGAGTCCACATAGGACTCAACCTGTGCGGTGGTGGCACCGAGCCACCGGGCGACCTCGGCCACGGACGGATCGCCGGGCTCCAGCGCGAGACAAAGCTGCACGGCCCGCAGCACCTGCACCTCGGGCGTCGCCGCGGACCGCGTCGCGTCGATCATCGACCTGGCCGACGCCAGCCGGTCGGCGACAGCCGAAAGCCGGCGCGGCCACGGCTCCCCGAGCACATCCGGCCGCTTCGCCAGCAATGCCGCCAGCTGCTTCTCGTCCAGCCCGGTCAGCCAGTCGAACAGCTCGTCGTCAAGGTGCACGCGGGGTCCTCGTCAAAAATCGGCAGGTGGGTCCCTCCTCAGGGTAGTGGCGGCACTCCCCGAGACGCCGGGGACCCGCCGCGTCGACCGTCACCTTCGAGTTGCCGGGCGGTGGATGTACCTCACTACGGCCGAGCGGCGCTCAGTGCAAGATCTGCAATGTGGTTTATCTGGGTACGTAGTTCGGGTAGTGGAGCCATCAGATCGAGTGAATGCGCAAATAGCTCCACACTGCCAGTTTGTGTCACGTATCGGTCGAGTTCGTTTTGCCCCTTCGCGTAGACCAGATGACCTTGTTTGACACCGAGCGCGACGCAGTATCCAAGCATTTGGTAGAAGTTGTCCGCACTTCGCCCATTCTTGTACTTGGCGTCGAAGACCAGGTGTGGTAAGCCCTGCTTCTTCCAGACCAGGTCGGGTTTCATGGGGAGTTTTTCCCCCTGAGCGAGGTGCCATCGATATTGTGGGTATCCGCGGCCTTCTGAGCGCTCCTGCAGGGCATGAGTGAGCGCTTTGGTCACGTAGTCCTCAAAAAGTTTCTCAAGATTGAAAACGAAACCGTTGACCAGGAGATTTCCCTTGCCGTGCTCGGGTGACGAGCTCTCCAGTATCACCTCTGACAGGCGAAGTGCTGCGTGGTAGCGCTCGTTCAGCCGGTTCGCCTGCCACGAGGGCAGTGGCGCTCCCGCAATGGGTGGTGTCACGTCGCGGAGGCGCCTTCGAATCGTATCGAGATTTCCCCTGGCATTGACGTCGAGGTCCGGCATGGCCAGGACGCGCAGTACGGCGGCGAGTAGAATTCGATTTTCCGGTACGTCGACGCTGAATTCGTCATAACGAATTTCCAAGGGGAGCGCCTGGCTGTAATGTTTGCGCATTTGGTCGGACTGCCGCACTTTGCCGCGTAGCGTCATGGACGCTTCATCAACTGTGACGTAGCCCTGCAGCAAGCCTAGTCGCAAGGCCTGGTCGGCCTGTCTCCATAAAATATGAGCTACGGCCGGCACGATTCCGGCCGCGACGGTGACTGTGGCTGGTTCGTCCAACCAGTCGTTCGCATTCCTTGCGTATCCTGCCAGAAAAAGCAGCCGTGACACATCCAGTTTCGGCAAGAGCAGTACCTGGAGATCGCCGGCGCGAAAAACTCCGACGCGTCCTCTTTTTCCCTTGATGGTCCACTTTCCGCCGCTTCTTCGTAGGTGTGTGAGCGTGACCATGCCGCTTGCGGTCAAGGCGTCCACCTGTGCGTCGGTCAGCGAGTGCGTGGTTTCACCTGTTTCGCTGACCTCGATCGGGATCATGGGGAACTTTCAGGCACGGCGGCTCTGATCGCTTCCAGGCTGTACGAATCCAGTGCGGATGCGTCCGAGCCGTAATGGTGCTCTGCCAGCACCGGAAGTATCGAGGATTCCCAGGCACGTTCAAGACCTTCTTCGCGTTCGTATATTGCTGGGCGCATGAAGAAGGATGGCCCGATGGCCAGTTCTCGTTGGCCGATCTCGTTGTTCAGTGCCTCGAGTAGTTCGGGAGTGTCAGAATTGAAGTTCGCATCGTCGACGGACTCGCGATGCCTGTCCAGCCAGCGTTTCAACAGCCCCGAGGTGGGAGGTAGTGACGGGTGCAGCTCAGTAAACACGAATCGGCGCCGGATCGCAGCATCGACCAAGGCGATCGATCGGTCAGTGGTGTTCATGGTGCCGATGATGAAAATATTGTCCGGCAATGTGAAATTAGCCTCAGCTGAATATAGTAAGCTGATCGGCTCGTCGCGGTACTCGAGCAGAAAGTAGAGTTCTCCGAATACTTTGGCCAGGTTGGCTCGATTGATTTCGTCGACGATCAGGACGTGTGGTTCTGCCGGGTTTTTGCGAGCGGCATCAACGAGTGTTCGGAATGGGCCCGGGTGTAGGCCAAACTCGATCTTCCTATCCTTGTCCTGTGTTGGCCGAAAGCCCTCGAAGAAATCCTCGTAGGTATATGAAGGGTGAAACTGGACAAGTTTCACTGCGCTGACGTCTGCGAGCAGTCGGGCAAGCTTCTGGGCCAGATATGTCTTTCCGGTGCCTGGTGGTCCGTGGAAGACTAGTTGTTTGTACTCCCACAGCAGTTCGGCCTGTTTGGTCAGCCAGTCATGGTCCACCAGGAGTGAATTCGCGTCTTCGGCGAGAATCTGCGGGAATTCAAGGGGGCGTTGTGATTCGGTTGCCGGTTCGGTAATCGAGACATCGAAGTCGCGAAGCACCTGTTCGATCGCACTGAGATTCTCCGTGAGTTCGATCACGGATGATTGGCCACGCAGCTTTGCCTGTAATGGCCTGGGTAGACTGTCCAGTCGTGGAATTTGGTCAATCGTGTACCAGTGCGCGAATCGGCGCAGGGTTGACCGCTGGTCCGGACGGGAAATTACGCTGGCGGCGCCATCCACCTGCCCGAAATGAACCGCGTCCTTCGTGGTGGTCAGCAAATAATCGCCCGCCTGCATCCTGTTGAGGAAGTCGTTCAGTTCTTCGAATCGCACGTCGCGGGCTGCATAGGATTCGTACTGGTAGTCATCCTGGATGGCTTTTTTCAGCCGCTCCGGGGAGACTGGAAGGCTCATCGAGCGAAGGCGTTGAGCGGTGATAGAGATAAATTTCTGCGCCAGCCACTTGTCGACCAGCCCCGGCTCGTCGTCCGAGCTGCCACGGACTAGCCATGCGCGCCGTGTGATTGAAGGCGCCGTGAGTTCTTCTTCGGTCAGTTGCTCACGCAGAGCCATCGGAACGAGATGCTGGGCCTGCGAGGCTAGACCGGCCTCGTTGAACTCGACTCCTTCCGAGGTGAGGCGTTTTCGCAGGTTGGAACCGCGGTAGCGAACGTGGAGCATACCTTCGGGCGGTAGGGAACCATCTGCTCGCAGGATCCGGTGAGCGCCGGTGGGACCGGTCTTCGCCAGGAAATGTGCGATGTCGTCCGGCGAAAGGTCGGCTATCTCGGCTAGGTCGTCGTAGGTGCTCCAGAAGCCCGAGTTGACGAGGTTCACCAGGCGGACGATCTTCTGCTCGGAGCCTGTCAGCTTGACGAGTGCGTGCTCACGTTGCTTCCTCAGCTCGGCTACTCGTGACTTGAGCTCGGAGAACAGGGTTTCCTCGGAGTTGGACTCGAGGGCAGCTTCACCGGCTTCGGTGAGGGACCAGCCTCCGATCTTGCTCATCCAGCCGATGGTTGCCGCGTCGCCGGTGTGGTAACCCATGTGCACGCGCCAGCGTTGTCGTCCCTCTGCGTCCACGGCGGTTTCGTAGGGGCTGAGGTGGTATTTCAGTCGCTGTTCGACAAGGTCGAATACCGCCTCGGGAGGAAGTGGACTGTCCGCGTCGCGGAGGGCTTCCAGGCAAGCGTGTAACAGTGGGGCGACGCGTACGGTGTCTGCCACTCACCCTCCCGAGGTTACGTTGCGTAGTCGAAGTGTCTGCGACATGACTTTACTGGGTCATGCTGTCGAGGAACCGTTGCGTTTCCGGATCGGTCGAGTACAGACAAAGTCCACGCATGCCGCGGGTCAGCAGCACTTTGTAGGTGTGCGCGGTGAGCGTATGGAAGTACTCCGGATCGGCCTTACGCACGTCGGTGTCCTCTGACTTGTCCCGGTCTGCGACCCACTGATCGTCGCGTCGGACGAAGTCGGGGCCGAATATGACGCCTGACCAGTGGTACTCGAAGCCTTGGGCGGTGTAGATGCAACCGACCTGACCGAAGCCTCGTGGGTCTGTCGCCCAGAAGTGGGAGGCGGGGGCGCTGGGCACGGGCTTTTCGGGCCTCGCATTCCAGGGGCGCCGCCACCCGTCGATGTCGATGTCTTCGACCAGGTGGCGCGTTTTGTTCCTTACCTCGGGTTCCTTGCTCCAAGGCCAGCAGAATCCTGCGGCGATCCGGGCGGTCCCGCCCTCGACTTCCTGCTGGCGCAGTAGCCAAGATTCCAGTGCTTCGGGAGTCGGAGCACTGGCGACGGTAAGGTGGTCATCGTCCGGCGTGGTGATCCTGCTCCACGGTGCTGGTGGTTGAGAACTGAGTCCGAGCAATCGGGCGACCCAGACGTCGAAGGAATCCGACCCGCCGCAGCGGAACTGTCCGTCGAGTCGGATGACCCTGACCTCGTGGTTGTTCGCCCTGGCCGCTGCGGTGATCTCCTGTAGCGACCCTAACTCGCCCGGCCGTACCTTCTGCTTCTCGTCGAGAAGGAAGACCGGCACCTTCGCGACAGAGATCAGTTCGTCGATCTGACGACCGGCCCGCTCTCGGACAGCTCGCGGGGTGTAGCGCTTGAGGCTCGTTTCGCGAATGCGATGCGCTTCGTCGCAGATCAGCGCATCCAAGGAGTTCTCGTCAGCCGTCATGTAGTCGTTGAAGTACCGGAAGCCGCCCTGCGGCCGGTCGGAGCGGCTAGTCGAGAACGAGCGCAACGTGTTGGTGAAAGAGCGTGAGCCAGTTGCGTACTCGACCTCGAAGCCCTGCGCGTCGAGGTCTCTCTTCAGCTTGAGCGCGACTGCACTCTTTCCGGAACCGGGGCCACCCATCACTACGACTACCGTCGGCTTGCCGCCGGCCCGAGCATGGTGCACTGCGGCCAATACCTGCTGGTAGGCGACCTGTTGCTCATCCAGTAGGACAAAGTTGTCCCGGATGGTCTTCTGTACCCGCCCTTTTTCCGACACTTCCGTCTTGAACAGGTAGGTGGGCCCGTGATGCAGGGCCAGAAAGTCGTCTCCGGCTTCTGCCGTCGCCGAGCGGCTGCTCGCGGCGTCGAACTGGGCACGCAGATGGTAGTGGAGGTTCACTCCGGCGTTCGGAGTGAACACGATAGAAATGTCTGATTTATCGTATTCTTGCAGCCACTCTTCCGAGTCGCCGTCGACGTAGGCGAGCCCGTGCACGGAGCGAGGATTTTTCGCCAACTCCGGTGTCGCATCCATGAGGAACTCGCACTGCTGGCGCGCTCGGACCGCTGGATGCAGGACGAGTTCGCCGTCAACGCTGAGCAGCTCTGGCTCTGCGACCTTCGCGTCCGGCAGATCGGCCAGGTTGACGAGCATGTAACTATGTTCGCCCGAATGCGGGTCAAGGCCGCTGAGCACGATATCCACGTGCTTGGGGCTGTTCGGTAGCTGAAGATTCACCATGACGTCCAGCTCGCCGAGCCCGGCAGCGACCAGGTCCGAGAGGAAAGACTCCCGTAGTCTTTCCCGTCGCGTGGATTCTGTTTCAGAGGACACAGGTTCTCTCGCGGAACCTGTGCCTTCGCCCAGCAACTGTGGCGAGCCGCCCGCCTCGACAATTTCGAGCAGTTCGCGGGCGCTGTTCCTGACCGGTGACATTCTCCCCCACAAAGGCACACGTGATCCACGCGCGGGTGGGGGCAGCAACGAGCTTTCTCACTCGGTGCCCGTCGGGCCGCATAGCCAGTCCAGGCTAGTGGATCAGCGGCTTGCTGTCTGCAACATGTCTTGGGCTCAGTTGTCGAGATCGACGAACGTGTGTCGTTCCGATAGCAGCGCCTGCACGTGAGGGCGATCCGAAAGGCGTTCCGCGACTGTCTCGATCGCAAGTGCTTCCGGCAGGGCTGCCGAGAACTTCAGTCCGTTGACCGCGGACTTACTCACATCAGGAGACTTCACCACGGCGTGCGTGGAAAGCTCAGTGAGCAGATCGGACTTCGAGATCTCCGGCAACAGGCGGAGGGAGTGATCCCCAATGCGCTGACGCGGATCGATGATGCGCGGAAAACTCGCCTGTAGCGTGCGGTTGGCGGCGGTACCGGCCCAAGTCCACCATCTGAGGTCGCCGACCGACCTGGTGAACACTGTTGCTTCGTCCGCGATGTGTCCGGCGTGCTTCTCACGAAGGTCGGCGAGAACCGAAGCGGCGCGTCGGGTGAATCTGACTCCGGCAGGCTCGGTGCCGAGCAGAACAGATCGCTGACCCCGCGTCAGGGCGAAGGACAGGCCGCCTTCGCCGCCGCCCCATTTGGCGCGGCCTGGAAGATCGCTCGGCTCGACGAAACACCGCCGCCGCTTCCAGTCGACGTATCCGACTTTCCATGCGCGGCCAGCGAGGAGGAGAACACGAGGTCCGTCCTGGTTCTCCGCGAGCAGGATGTCGTCTCCGACCCTGCCGATCTCGTCGCGTCCGGCGAGCACGGTGAACTCCGGTGGTGCGCTGAACACCGCGAGAAGGTCGGAGAAGTAGCGCCGGCCGAATTTCTTCTCAGCTTCCGGCCCGATGAACGCCATCGCACCGTCCCGCTCCAAAAAGCCTTCGGCGAGCAGATGGCTGAAGATCTCGTCGCGGTGTTCGTCGAACAATGGCAGGTCACCCCACCATTCCTGCCAGGTATGTGTCCCGATCTTGCTCTCTTGCAAGGCCAGGGCGAGCATCTGCTGAGCGGCGATGTGCCGGGGGTGTGCAGGCGCCACAATCGGCTCGACCCAGCCTGCCGCCCATCGTTCGAGCAGGCCCGCAGCGCTCAGCACGGCTGATTCCTCGAGGCAGAGGAACAGGCAGTTCCGGGTACTTCCCGGCCGACGCCCTGTCCTGCCGAGTCGCTGGAGGAACGAGGCCACCGTTCGTGGAGCGTCGATCTGGAGCACCCTGTCGAGGTCTCCTACGTCGATGCCGAGTTCCAGGGTGGAAGTCGCTACGATCACGCAATCGCGAGCGTCAGCGAAGGCTTGCTCCGACCTCCGGCGCTCGTCCGCAGAGAGCGAAGAGTGGGACAGGAAGGTAGTTACTTCCCGAGCCCGGAGTGCTGCTCCGAGCTCTTCGGCACGTCGGCGGCTGTCGACGAAGACCAGCCGTTTTTCTCCCTTGTGCAGGGCCGCGACGACCGTCGCCGCATTGTCGATCGAGCCCACGTGGTCCACCGTGATGTCCGGCGGTTCGGTGGCACCGCCTGCTGGTGAGACCACAGTTCGCGGCCTGGCACGTTGAGATCCCTGCAGCCACTCCAACAGCTCAACAGGGTTGCCCACGGTGGCCGACAGCCCGATGCGCTGGAGCGGGCATCCGGCGATCCGGGAGAGCCGCTCGAGAACCGCGAGCAGGTGCCACCCGCGGGGGAGGCCTTCGCCAGGGAGAAGTCGAACAGCTTCAGCTGGCGAGATCGATTCGCGCGGCGATGGATACCGAGGTTGTCCGGCTTGATGTCGCGGTGGTGAATCTCAGCTGCTTCCAGCTGATGCATCGCCACGAACAACTGACTGCCGAAGGTGTCCAGATCGTGGTAGCTGAGCCTGCCTTCTTCGCGCAGGTGCCGGGCCAGCGAGACCTCGCCTGCCAGCTCCAGTTCCAGTGCGGTGTGACCGCCGACCATCCGCGGTCCGTCGAGCAGCTGGACGATCGTGCCGCCAGTGACCTTGCGTAGCGCTTCAGCCTCGTCGAGCAGTCTTGCGGCTCTATTGTCCTCGTCGAGTGCGACTTTGAACACACGTTCGTCGACGACCGTATCGTCGTCCGTCTCTCTGAGGCGCTCGACCAGCAGTGCACGCGCTGTCGCGCCGGTGCCCAGGACGCGCCGCACAAACCAATCCTCGTCCACTTCCTGGCCGGCGATCGCCTCGAGTGGATCGACGAAAGAACGCCCTGTCGGGACCGGCTTGGCGTCCTCCTCCGCATCGTCGAGTCGATCGAGGAAGGCGTCCGCGAATTCCAGTCTGAGGACGACGTCCGATTGGGTCGCGTCATAGACCAAGTCGCCGAGCTCGTAGGGCCAGGTGTCGTCCACCGCTGAGATCTGAAGGCCGCCATCTGTGCTCAGCCGTTCAATGAGCTCTGCGCGACTGGCAGCGGGAGGTCGTCCCGTTAGTACCAGGTACGACACCGACCCGAGCCCGAAGATGTCGAGTTGGACCGGGTCCGGGTACTGCAGCTCGGACTCCGGCGCCAGGTAACGCAGAGCTGTGTCCTCTATGAACGCCCCGTCCAGCGAGGAGTCCCCGATGGACTTCAGCGAGCTGGTCTCGAAATCTCGCGCGGCTGTCTGCCAGTCAGTGAGCCGGAGTACCGGTTTGGAACCGTCAGGCTTGCAGGAGACGTAGATCGACCGCGGGGAGAGCGCGCGGTGGTAGAGCAACCTGCCATGGGCGTACTTGACGGCTTCGGCGAGTTGGCGGACCAGGCCGAGGCGTGTTTCCGAAGTCAGCGAGTCGCTGAATGTCGCCAGGTAGGCATCAAGGCGAAGGTCTGATTCGTGGTGCCGGAACAGGATCGCCGGTCGTCCTTGATGGTCTCCGAACTGCCGCGCCTGAGCGATACCGCGGTGGTCAATTCCCTGGAGCACCTGGTACTCGCGTTTGGCGGCGCGATGAGCTTTCTCCGCGTCGGCCTTGCTCGTACCTGCGCTGATCAGGTAGACCCGGAGGCGCCCCTGTTCGTCGAGCTGGCCGTCGTCGCGCCTGGCCAGCCTGTCTTCCCAGAAGGGGCCTGCGTCGAGCGGATGCTGGTCGAGCTTCCAGTTGTCGCCGTATCGCAGATTTGCGGTGGCGGCCTGGATGCCGATTGCTGTCATCAACTGCGGCAGCAAGCGTGATGCGAAGTCCGGCCGTATCCGGTTCGTCTCGCGATGCGGCGGACGTGCCAGCAGGTCGTCCCAGATGGCAGGCAGTCCGCTGTTCGCGTGGCGTGCGTAGACGTTTGGACGCTGGAATTCGTCCAGCTCGCTGCGGAGTCCGGCGTCGGTCAAGAAGACGATCGGCTCGATCCAGGGGATCCCGCCGCGGTAGCCGGCCTTCTGGGCCGCACGTGTTAACTGCCCCCGCAACTCCTTGGCTTTGAGGTTTGTCAGTTCGAGCGGATTCTGCAGGGTTCGGACTCGCCCGCTGTGGCGATCAGCGACGCGCCACGTCGACCCGTGGTTGCTCACCCGGCCTGGATGCGCCTTGAGCTCGAGCAGATACAGACCCGAAGGGACTGCGATGAGCAGGTCACACTCGTTGATCCGGCCGGAGGCAGCAGTGAACGAGAACGTCGCCCAGGCGCGGTAAGGCTCGGCATCCGGCATCTGCCGCTTGACGAAGTCGAGGCCGTCCTGTTCCCAGGCGTAGTCCGACTGCTTGCGCTGATACCACCTACCTGAAGAAGAGCCAGGCTTGGCGCCCGATGCCACAGTCCCTCCCTCTGGTCGTGTATGTCGGTCGGCTGGAGTGTAGTTGTACCGACAGACAGCCTGCCGCGCTCTACCGAACAGTGGTAGCTGGTGTGCCGGTGTGCATTGTGCCTGGTGAGCACGCACGGTCGTCGAGGTCGCTCGCAGCAACGTCACTCGGGTGGCGGAGGCGACAGGTCTGACGGCAATCACCCGTAATCGCCTGAAAGCCGCGAAAGCCCACGAACCGGTCGCGAGCGTGCTCTAATCGAGGAGGAAAGGTGACGTAGAACAGTCCCAGGGGAGGGGCGAACCGTGATTTCTTCTCAAGCACAGGCACCTGGAAACACACCGCTTCCAGCAGACTTTCCGCCGGTCGTGTACCTGCCGGTGGCCGAGACCGTGACTGACGCGAGCCAGGCACGAGTCGAGCTCAGGCGGACGAAAGACGACCGGATGGCGCTCCTGGCGTATTCGGCGCTGGATCGGCTGCACACGTGTTGCGGCAAGCAGCAGCCCTGGATCGTCCTTCCGACAGCTGCCCTGGATGAGCTGCAACAGGCGCATCCGTTCCAGCTCCTGCTGCTCGACATCGTGATCCCGGAGGACAAGCGTCACGGTGGTGCCGAGTGAGCCCGGTGGATCAGCAGGCGGACTTCGGGGTGATGGACGGCATCGCCAGCACGCTCCGCCATACGAGCTCAGCCGTCGATGGCCTGGGCAATTCGGTTCCCGGCACCCCCGATGCGGGCGACGGCACGCCCGCGATCATCGGCATCATGGCCAGGCTCGTGGACAACGCGGGACAGCTGGTGATCGGCACCGCCGCCGCGGGCGATGCGGTGATCGAGGGCAAGGGGGCCTACCAGCAGAATGAGGCGAGCGCCGCGAACGACGTGCGCAACGCTCCTGGGGCGCGTTGAGATGGCGATTGACACGAAGATCGCCGGAAGTCCGGAGAGTGTCCGCGGGGTCTCACACTGGCTGAGGGAGTCACTGGCGAAAGGCGTCTCGGACGCCGCGTCGACGATTTACACCGCGCGCAATAGCGCGGACGCCGGCTGGCACGGTCCAGCGAGCGATGCTTTCCGCACCAAGATGACTGGTGGTGCCGAGAAAACCGACGGTCTGGCGACCGCTTCCCGCGACGTGGCCCAGAAGTTCGATGACTACGCCGCCGAGTTACACCGGGCTCAAGAGGACATGCGCACGGTGCGGGCCAGCGCCGCTGCCGCCGGACTCAAGGTGGACGGCGAGACGATCGTCGAGCCGGGACCGCCACCGTCGGGTCCCGGTGCGGCGCCGACAGGCGACGCGGCAACACCGGAGGCCGTCAAAGCGCACAACGACGCCGTGATCGCGCAGAACGCGCACAACGCCAAGGTCAACGCCTACGACGCGGCACAACACGCTGCCGATGCCGCCCGCACGGTTGGCAGGCTTGCCGCTGACATGCTGAAAAACGTGTGGGCCGACGTGAGTTCCAAGTGGTTCCTGGTCATCGGTGACCTCGCGTCGGGGGCGGGGGGCACGCTCGCGGCCGCGCATTCGTCCATTTTGATGAAACAGTCCAAGTTCCTCACCGAGGAAGCGGCGAAGTACCTGGACATGGCCAAAACGTCGCCTGCCGGCAGCACGGCTTCGACCATCTACAAGGACTTCGACGCCTCTCGGGCGGCCGCCTACAGTGCCGACGATGCGGCTGCCGCGGCGGCCAAGACCGAAAGGTCCGCGGGTCGGATCGGCCTGAAGGTCGGCGGAGCGCTGGCGGTTGCCGGGATCGTGTACGACATTGTGGCCACCGACAAGCCGGTCGGTCAGGCGATCGTCTCCGGCGGTATCGGCTTTGGGGCGTCGGTGGCCGCCGGGGCGTTGATCGGAACCGCGATTCCGGTGCCGGTGCTGGGAACGGCCGTGGGCGCCGTCGGTGGCGCTGTGGTGGGATTATTCGCGTCGGGCGCGGTGGACTCGCTCTATCAGAACGGCATCGGCGCGGTGGGCGACGCTGTCGCGGACGGTGCCAGTGCGGTCGCTGACGCGGGCAAGGCAGTGGGCGGGCTGGTCGCGGACGCGTGGGATGCGATCTTCTGACAGGGTGGAGCGAAACTTCCGATGGCTGTTGACAGCTTGCCGCGACCGGCCGAGTGGCCACCACACAGCGGGGCGCGGTTCCTGCCCGCCGTGGTCATCCTGAGCTTGTTCGGGCTCGGCGCGCTTGTGGCCGGGTTCGGGTTCGTCGGTATCGGCAAGCCGGGCGGGCTCAAGTACGGACTGCTCTTCGCCCTGTTCTTCCTGCTGATCGCCGCGTACGGCTACTACACGCGCGTGCGTCGGCCGAATGGCGAAGTCGGCACCACCGGGGTCGGCACGCAAGTGCGGTACTCGGGTTTCGCGTTCGTGTGCCTGGTGGGGTTGATGTGCTGCCTGACGGCGATCTTCCTGCTCGCCGCTGTCGACTACCGGCTCGGCGGGACGATCGGGGCGGCGATCGTGTTCGGCCTGATTGGACTCATGCTCCTGAGCTTTCCGGCGCTCGTGGTGGCCGGCCGGATCAAGCGCGGCAGCGTGATCCTGTCGGCGCAGGGCGTTCACCAGCGCGGTTGGACGTTCTCGTCATTCCTGCCCTGGGAAGCGTTCGCGGGGGTGAAAGCCGTTCACAACGGCCGTCCCGAGGTGCTGGTCATCGCGTACGCGAACGTCGTCTGGGAAAAGCGGCAGCTGGTCAGGTTCTGGAAGATCGACAAAGTGCCGCCCGCAGCCATGATCGAGGTCGATTGCGCCGCGATGTCGGTGGCACCCGAGGTCGTCTACTGGCTGCTGAAGTTCTACGTCGAGAACCCCGGAGCCCGCGCTGAGCTGGGTACCGACGCGGCCATCGCCCGAGTGCGGGCAGCCGATTTGGCGCCGTGACAAGATCGAAAGTCGACCACCACAGACGTCGTTGGAGATCACCTCGCGCCTGCTGACCACCGTCCTCGCGGCCGCGTTGGCGCTCGTATCCGTCCCCGCGAACGCCACCGAACAGGGCAACGGCCGTGGAAGCGCCAGGCTCTCGCGGGCGGGGACGCGACCACCGACATCACCGCGTTCCCTGGACCTAGCAGTCCCTGAAGGCCACCATCACGGCGTTAAACGCCGTGATGGTGGCCTTCAGGGACCGGCAGGTTCCCCGTACGGTGTGCCGTGATGGCCATCGAGCGGAGTGGAGAGCGTGTGGACGGCGGGTCGCCGATCGCCAGGGTGCCTGCGGAGATGTTCCGCTTCACCACCGGTGAGCTGTCCGGGCTGTACACAGCCATCCTGCACGCCTTCGGCGAGGCCAACGAGCGGCTGGAGACGGCGCTCGGGCTCGACGACGTGCGGGCGCGGCTGCGGTCCATCGGCTGGTTCGACGCGCTGGACGACGAGGACCTGTCCGGCGCGCTCGGGAAGCTGCGGGATTGGCAGTTGCTCGACGTGCTGCAGAACCACGCCGAGAACTACCGCACAGCCAGTGAGTACGAGCGCCGGAACCTGCAGTACTCGCTCACGAAGCGTGGCGAAGCGGCCTTCGCCGGTGTCGAGCACGCGCTGAGTGTGCTGGCGTCGAGTGGTGCGTTGCAGACGGCCGTGCTCGACGCCATTTCCGACCGGCTCGACAGCCTCGGCGCGTTGCTGGCCGAGGCCTCCAGCACGAATCGGCGGATCTTCTCGACGTTGATGGAACTGGAGTCCCATCTCGACGCGCTGCGGGGTAACACCAAGCAGTTCAACGGTGAGTTGCAGCGGCTGCTGCGGGCCGAGGGCGCCGACCTGACGACGTTCCACGAGGTCAAGGCGTCGACGGTGACGTACTTGCAGGAGTTCCTGACCAATCTCGACCAGCGTGCCCATGCCATCTCGGCCGGGATCGAGCGGGTCGAGCAGCGCGGGGTGAGTGTGTTGCAGCAGCGAGCTTTGCTAGGTGCCGAGCTGCCGCCCACCGCGGGCGAGGACGCCGGCGCGAGCTGGCTGGAGCATCGGCGGACCAGGTGGGCGGGGTTGTGCGCGTGGTTCCGGCCGTCGGACGGGAGCCCGGCGCGGGTCGAGCAGCTGCACACCGTGGCGCGGCGGGCCATCGTGACGTTGTTGCAGGTCCTGGACCGGATCACCGAGTCGCGGCGGCGGGCCAGCAGTGCGGTGGCCGACTTCCGGGAGCTCGCGCGGTGGTTCGCCGCCGCGCCCTCGGAGGCTGATCTGCACCGGCTGTGGGCCACGGCGTTCGGGCTCAGTTCCTCACGTCACGCGCATCTGGGACATGCCGATCCGGAGCTCATCAGCGCCAACACCCGCTGGGAAGACGCGCCGTCGGTCGAGGTGTCCGCGCTGCTGAGGAGCTCGGGACGGACGGAACGGTTCACGCGCACCGGCAAGATTCGCGACGTCACCGCGATCAAGGCGGCCCGTGCCGAGCTGGCCAAGGCCGAGCGGGCGGAGCTTCAGGCCGCGTGGAGCCTGCTCGCCACCGGCGGGCCCGTGCGGCTGTCGGCCTTCGAGAAGCTTGAGCACAGCGTCTTCCAGCGTCTGCTCGATCTGTTGGGCCGGGCGCTGTCCAGTGGTCCGAGCACCGACGGCACGCGTCGGGGCGTCACCAGTGACGGCAAGGTCGAGATCCTGCTCGAACCGGCCCCGGACTCCCGGGCCGCGGTCCTGCACACTCCGCGAGGACGCTTCGCGGGTCCGGACTTCGTGGTCGACATCCGCGTCGCCGGGGTTCGCCGCGGCCAGGAGGAGACGGGATGAGCAACCTCGCCAACCAGCTCGTCATCGCCGAACGCGAGGAGGTCGCCAGGGGCGTCCGGCTGCTGCTCGCGGCCCCGCTGCTCAGCGAGAGCGCCACGCCAGAGGCCTTTGACCTGGTACGACGTCGTCGCGAGCCGATCGGGAAGTGGTTCGACTACTACTGCGGGTGGTCGCTCGTCGTGGAGCCGCGGCTCGGGTACGCGCGGCTGGTGAAGGTCCGCGCGAAGGCGGATCCGAGCCGTCCCGCGCGGCGGTCGCGGTCCGGGCGCGCGGCCTTCGACAGGCGCCGCTACACACTGTTATGCCTGGTCGCGGCCGAGTTGCTCGCCGCGCCGGTCACCACGATCGGCCTACTCGCGGACAGGGTCACCCAGGCCACGGCCGCCGACCCGCTGATCGACGCGTTCGACACCGCGGTGCGCGCGGAGCGGATGGCGTACGTCGACGTCCTTCGGATGCTGGAGTCGTACGGCGCGATCGAGGTCGTCGACGGCTCGACGGACTCGTTCGTCGGCAGCGAAGGCGCGAAGGTGCTCTACCGCGTCGATTCGACACTCGTGATGCGCCTGCTAGCCGCACCTAACGGTGCTTCACAGTTCAGTGTGCCCGTCGAGGAGATTCCCGTCCGGTTCGACGAGCTGATGGCCGCGCTGCGCCGGGAGCGGCGATATGGCGACGCGCCGGACGCGGCACACGCCGCTGATGGCGCCTCCGACGTGCAGCGCAATCTGTGGTTGCGGCACTCGGTCTTCCGGCGGGTGGTGGACGATCCGGTCGTCTACCGAGACGAACTGTCCGCCGCCGAGCTGGCTTACGTGTCGTCGCCGACCGGCCGCCAGCTGCTGAAACGCGCGGCCGAACAGGGCGGTTTCCTGCTGGAAGAACGGGCCGAAGGGTTCCTGTTCGTCGATCCCGACGGGCTCGCCACGGACGGCAAGTTCCCCGACGACTCCAGCAACGCCAAGGTCGCCGCGCTGCTGCTGCTCGACGTGATCACCGCGGCCGACGGCGGTGTCGCCCCGGAGCAGCTGAACGCCGAGGCCGCCCGGCTGCTGCGGGAATTCCCGAAGTGGGCCAAGGGATATCGCGGGGAAGACGGAAAGGAACAG
Source organism: Amycolatopsis sp. H20-H5 (assembly GCF_035828755.1). Classification (NCBI taxonomy): domain Bacteria; kingdom Bacillati; phylum Actinomycetota; class Actinomycetes; order Pseudonocardiales; family Pseudonocardiaceae; genus Amycolatopsis; species Amycolatopsis sp. H20-H5. The sequence continues at coordinate 39,868 of NZ_JAYMZS010000039.1, forward strand.
CTGGTGGCCGACGCCGTCGCGGTGCTGTCGGATTTCGGCCTCGCCCGCCACAGCGGCGAGCTGGTCGTCGCACTGCCCGCGGCGTCGCGTTACGCGGTCACCGGCGCCAGGTCCTCTGAGGAGACACGATGACGATCACCGAGCTGCCGCGCGCGGCCACCATCGAGCCTTCGGCGGGCACCCCGCGCTGGACGCCGACGCGCGCGGGGATCCTCAACGTGTGGCGGTACTACGACGAGGTCTTCGAATTCCACAAAGGACGGTTGCTGCTGCACGGCCCCAACGGGACGGGCAAGTCCAAGGCCCTCGAGCTGCTGCTGCCGTTCCTGTTCGACGCCAACCTCCGCGCCAACAGGCTGTCCACGTTCGGCACCGGCGAGCGGACGATGCACTGGAACCTGATGGGCGAAGGGGCCACGGGTACCACGCGGGTCGGGTACGTCTGGCTGGAATTCAACCGGGGTAACGATTCCTGGTTCACTTGCGGGGCTCGGCTGCAGGCCACCGCGCACACGAAGACCGTCCACGTCGACTACTTCACCTCGGAAAGGCGCGTCGGCCTGCCTGCCGGGCTGAAGATCGTCACCGACTCCGGCCAGCCGCTCACGAAGGCCGCGCTGCAGGACGAGCTGGGTGAGCTCGGCGCGGTGCACGACACGTCCGCCGACTATCGCGCGGCTGTCCGCGCCACGCTGTTCCCCGGGCTGACGGAACAACGGTACGACGCGCTGATCACGGCGTTGCTGCAGCTGCGTATGCCGAAGCTGTCCCAGCGGCTCGACCCGGCGTTGTTGTCCACGTTGCTTTCCCGTGCGTTGCCGCCGCTCGGCGAGGGCGAGATCGCCGAGCTCGCCGAGGGATTCGAGCGGCTCGACAGGCAGCGTGAGCAGCTCAAAGTCCTTGACGCCGAGGCCGAGGCCGCGCGCAGGCTCGCCACCCAGCAGCGCGGGTACGCCCAGCGTGTCCTCCGGGCTTCGGCCGGAACGCTGGTTTCGGCGACGTCGGAGCTCACGAGGCTGACCAGGACCGCGCGCGAGTCCGAAGACGCTTACAAGGAAGCGGTCCTCAAGCACGAAGAAGCCGCGAAGCTCGCGGAGGAGCTTGAGACCCGGAGTGAGCAGCTGGGCGCGCGGATCGAGGGCTTGAAGGACAGCGACGAGTACAAGCAAGGCCGTGAGCTGGACAAACTTCGCGAGCAGGCCAGAGCGGCGCAGGCCGCGGCCACGCTGAAGCGGCAGGTGGCGGAGGCGAAGCGGCGCGTCGCCGAGGCGGACGCGCAGCAGGCGGAGATCGCTGCGGACTTGGCCGTCCAAGGCGAGAAAGCCGAGTCCGAGGCCGGTGCGGACGCGGCGCGTGCCGCGGAACGAGCGCGGCTGGGCGGAGTCTCGGAGGAGATGGCCGCGAACCCGCAGACCGGGCGCAAGCTGCTGCGCGCGGCCGTCCGGAGCAGGCAGGAACAGATCGACGTCGTGCGCGCGGCGGTGGGCGCGCACGAGTCCTCGATCGACCGGCGGCACGCCGCCGAAGACGCGTTGGAGCAGGTCAGGGCCGACCTCGCCGAGGCGATGGGCAAGCGTGACGAGCTCGCCAAGGCATATACGGACGTCGTCCGTGAGCAGGTGCGCAAGCTGCGGGAGTGGGCCGGAAGCTGCGTGGAGCTGGCTTTCCCCGACGCCGACGCGCTGGCCGAATGCGCCGAGTCGGAGCCATCGGTGCTGGAGTTCGTCGACACCGTCGCCGCGCTGGTTCTCCAGGAGATCACGGTGGAGCAGACCACCGTGGCCGCCGAGCGGGCCGCCGCGAACGAAGCGCTGGCCGTCCTCGTCGACGAGCGGCGGCAGCTGCGGGAGGACGTCGACCTCCCGCCCGTCGCGCCGGTGGGTCGCACGACCGATCGATCCACAATGGACGGTGCGCCGTTCTGGAAGCTCGTCTCGTTCGTCGACGGCGTTTCCGCTTGGCAGCAGGCGGGCGTGGAGGCAGCCTTGCAGGCCAGCGGCCTGCTCGACGCGTGGGTGCCGTCCCACGGCGCCATTGAGGTCGTCGGGCACGACACCTTCATCGAGACCGATTTCCCCGCCGTGACCGGGAGCGAGTCCCTGGCCTCGGTACTCCGGCCCGAGCCAGGCGGGGCGGTGCCGGTCGAGCTGGTGGCCCGGTTGCTCGCCGGGATCGCGTACGGAGAAACGGTGCCGGGGCGGCATTCCGCGGCGATCGGCGCGGACGGCCGGTGGCGGCTGGCGAACGCGAGTGGTAGCTGGGACAAGGGCGAGGTCTCGTACATCGGCACGGTCGCGCGTGAACAGGCCCGGCAGCGGAGGCTCGCGGAGCTGACGGCGAAGATCGGGGAGCTGGGCGCGGTGATCGCCGAGTTCGACAGTAGGCTCGTGGTGCTGGCGGGCCGCCGGACCAAGCTCGCCGCCGAGCGATCGGGCCGTCCTGGCCACGCGCCCTTGGAGGCGGCGTCGACCGCGTTGAACCACGCGGATTCCCGGGTGAGTGCCGCGGATCGGGCGGTCGCCAGGGTGGTGGAGCAGCTGGCGGCCTGCGAACAAGCCGTGCGGACAGCAGTCAAGGAGCTGACGTTCACAGCGTCGGAGAACGGCCTGCCCGCCGAGCGCGACGGCCTCGACGCGCTCGCGGAGGCCGTCGGAGTCTTCCGTGACGTGGCGGACAACTGGCTCGACGTCCACGCGAAAATGGTGGCGGTAAAGGACAAATCCGCCGAGCGGGCCGAGCAGGCGAGACGTTCGGCGGAGGCTGCCGAGGAGTCCGCGGAGGACGCGCTGACCGCGGAGCGCGACGCGGGCGGGCTGGCGGAGAAGCTCGAAGCGATCGACAGCACGATCGGCGTCGACTACCAGGAAGTCCTCGCCGAAGTGGGCCGCCTGCGTGACGAGGCGGCCGACGTCAAGCTGCGGACCAAGGACGTCGCCAAGGAGCTGCACCAGCTGGCGACCAGGCTCGGCTCGCTGGACACGCAGCGGTCCATCGACGAGGACACCCGCAAAGCCGCGGTCGACGCACGCGACGGGGCCGCGTCCCGTTTCCGGCACCTGGCCTCCGGCAGCTTCCCGGTCGACGCTGGTCTCGAGCTGGAGGCCGGTGAGAGCACGCGCGCCAGTCTCGAAGGCGCCAGGGCCGTCGCGGCGAAGTGGCCGAATCTGCCGCACGGCAGCAAAAATCTCGGCGACGCGCTGCACCGGCTGACCGAGGAGGTGTACTCCTCCCGCGAGATCCTCAGCGACCGGGCGGACCTCGAACTGGAGACCGACGGCGACGTCGGCGTCTTCAGCGCGGCGGTCAACGGAATGCGTGTCGGCGCCAGCGAGCTGCTCGACATCCTGCGCGCGGAGGCCGAGCGCAGCCGCGGTGACATCACCGGCGCCGAGCGCGAGCTGTTCGACCAGACGCTCACCGGTGACACCCGGCGGCACCTGGCCGCGCGGATCCGGCAGGCAGGCGCCCTCGTCGACGCGATGAACGAGCGGCTGGAGCAGGTCCGCACGGCGTCGAACGTCGCGGTCCGGCTGGTCTGGCAGGTTCGCGACGACCTGCCGACCGGGACGAAGGCCGCGCGCGAGCTGTTGCTGAAGGACCCGGTCCGGCTCAGCGACGCTGATCGCGAGTCCCTGCACCGGTTCTTCCGCGACCGGATTGAGGAGGCGAAGGCCGACGACACCGCGACGAGCTGGGAACAACAGCTCGCGCAGGTCTTCGACTACACCAGCTGGCACCAGTTCGTGGTCAAGATCGACCGGGCCAACGGCGCCGGGTGGCAGCTGCTGACGAAGAAGCTGCACGGCGCGCTGTCCGGCGGTGAGAAGGCCATCGCGCTGCACCTGCCGCTCTTCGCCGCGGTGGCCGCGCACTATCAAGCCGTCCAAGAGGGGCCGCGGATCATCCTGCTCGACGAGGTTTTCGTGGGCGTCGACACGGCGAACCGCGGCCAGATCTTCGGCCTGCTGGCGTCGCTGGACCTCGACCTGCTGCTGACGTCCGACCACGAGTGGTGCGACTACCAGGAGCTGCCGGGCATCGCGATCCACAAGCTGATCACCGGTGGCGACGGCGACGACGCGGTCACCACCGTGCGCTTCGTCTGGGACGGCGCGGACCTGCTGCCGGACGACGCGTGACGCTCTCGCCCGGTCTGCGGCCGTTGTGGCGGGCCGTCCACGAGCGGCTGTCGTCCGGACGGCCGGTGAGCACCGTGCGCGTCGGCCCGCTGGCCGACGCCGAGCGCGAGGCTCTCGCCGATCTGCTCGGACTGGCGAAGCTGCCCGCCGAGTACGCGACGGTGTCGCTGAGCAGGCTGGACGCCGTCCTGGAGCCGCTCGGCCTCGACCTCCACACGGTCGTCGCCGACCTGCTCGGCCCGCTCGACGATCGCGCGGCCCGGCGAGCCGAGGCCGCCGCGGAGCGGACAGAACTGTGGCACTGGCTCGAAACTCATGACGTCGTGGTGAGCCAGCCCGCGCTAGGTGATTGGACCGCGCAGGTCCGTCGCGCGGGCGTCGTCTCGCGCGAGTTGCTGGAGCGGGCGTTGCACGTCTTGTCGCGACTCCCTGCCGGAGGTGTCCCGCTTCCTGCCTTCGCCGACGAAGTCCTGGGCGACGCCCACGCGCTGGACGACGGCACGCGGGAGTCGAGTTTGGTGCTGCGTGCGCTCGCCACGGTGTACAGCACGGAACCACCGGCGTCGGCGGCCGAGCGCCGCGCACTGTGGGAACGCGCGGGCATCGCCGACGACGCGCTGTCGGCGGTCGTACTGGCCACCGGCCTCGCCCCGGGCGGCGACGGGATCGCGGCCGTCATCCTCCGAGCCTGCGCCACCTCGGGCAACGCGGCCGCACTCACCTTGGGACAGCTCCGCGCCACCACCTTCACGGACGTCCCGCCAGACGTCTGGATCGTCGAGAACCCGAGCGTCCTGGCCGTCGCGCTGAGCCGCTTCGGCGGGGCGTGCCCGCCGCTGGTCTGCACCTCCGGCTGGCCCAACAGCGCGGGCATGCTCCTGCTCGACGTCCTCGCGGCTGCGGGCGCTTCCCTGCACTACCACGGCGATTTCGACGGCGAGGGCCTCCGCATCGCAGCCCACGTCATGGCCCGCACCGGCGCCCGCCCCTGGCACCTGACGACGTCGGACTACCTCACCGCGCTGGCCACGAACCCCACCGGCACCCCGGTCGGCCGCGTCACCGACGCGCCCTGGGACCCCGCCCTCGCCGACGCCCTGCGCACACACAAGACCGCGGTCGCGGAGGAGCGGGTGACCGACCGCCTGCTGACCAGCATCGAAGGCCGTTGACTACCAGCGTCCCCGCCGTCCTTCGAGACCGCCGTCGAACGCCGCCGCGAAGTCCTCGACCTCCCAGTGGTCTCGCTGCAGACCCGGCTGCTTGATCCCCGGTTGGCGCACGACGTGCAGCCGGTCGCCCTGGAAGCGGACCAACTGGCCGGTCACCCCTGCCGCGAGGTCGCTGAGCAGGAACGTCACCAGCGGCGCGATCCGGTCGGGTGAGAGTTCCGGGTTCCCGTTCTCGCGCTCGATCGGGTCGTCCCAGATCATCCGGGTCCAGGCCAGCGGGCAGACGGCGTTGACGCGGATCCCGTGTGCGGCGAGGTCCACCGCACACGAGAACGTCATGGACGCCACCGCGCCCTTGGACGCCGAGTAGGCGGCCGCCTTGGGCTGCCCGAGCACCAATCCCGATGCCACGTTCACGACCACCCCGCCGCGCTCGCGCATCGCCGTCGCCGCGGCCATCCCGCAGAACAACGGTTCCAGCACGTTGACGTCCACCAGTGCGCGGACGCGAGTGGGATCGTCGTCCCACGGCAACGCTTTGTGGTTCAGCGCGGCGTTGTCGACCAGTCCGTCGATCGCCCCGAACTCCGTGACACACAACTCGATGATCGCGGCGGCCTGGCCGTCGTCGGTGACTGAATGGCCGCTGGCGACGACCCGTCGGTCCGAAGCCCGAATGCCCTCCGCCACCTCTTCGGCCAGCTCGACGTCCACGTCGTTGACCACCACGGCCGCGCCGGACGCCGCCGCGTGCTGGGCGTATGCGAGCCCGAGCCCGCGCCCCGCTCCGGTGACCATGACGGCTTTCCCCTCGAGAACTCCCATGGGCACAGTCTGTCGGAAAACGGGTGCTGTGAGCACGGAAATCAGGTCCGCTTGGTGCCATTTCGGGTGCCTTCCAAGGTCTCGTTGAGTGACTCCTGCAGCTGGGACAGGGCACTCTGGCTGCTGCGTGTCGTGACGTTTTCAAGCCACGCGAGGCGCATTTCGTGTAAGTCGAATTCGTCTGCTTCGCTCATTATTCTGCCGACCGCATTGCGGAACGGATCGTTCTTGTCGAGTATAGATCGGCCGATCGGGATGTCGTGCATTTGGATATACCGCAGCACTTCGTCGATCTTCGTTTTGTCGTTACTCAGCATCATTGCGAGCAAGCTAATTTTTCCCGAATCTATGACGTCCGCGTAGAAGCTGATCCGTTCGCGGTCCATGCTTCGTTGTTCTCGGTCGACGATCCGGGCACGCCGTATCGATTCGAGTGAATGTCGATGCAGTGCGCCGATACCAGTGAGTCGGAAGAGGGTATCAGCCGCGCCCCACGCGATCGGACCTTCGCGAAGCTGTCGCATCATCTTTAGCTCGGAGTCGACCCGCTCGGCCAGTATCTCGATGTCTTCGAGTGCCGTCTTGTATACTATCGACCGGAGCACGTCTTCGACCGCGGTGCGAATCGCGTTCAGGTGGTCGAATTTCGGCTGTTTTATGAGCGCCACCGGGTCAGTCACGTGCCAGACCACCGAAATATCGCCGTCTACGATCGCTCCCTCGTTCTCGGTCTCGAATACGCTTGAGAACGTCAGGCTTGTCGGGGAGTCGTCGACCTCGTACAGTTGCTTGATGCTGCCCGCCATTCCGAGAGTGAGCTTCAATACCCCCGTCGTGGAGCCGAGGTGCAAGTTCGAGGTGGCCCATAGGCCGTCGTGGCATTCCGCGACCAGTACGGTGGTCCGCCGCCTGCGCAGCTGATGCCGCAAAATGGCGTTGTATCGTCGCCTATGGCGCCGTATCTGTCGCCATGAATCCTGAGTTAATTCCTCACTCATCGGAGATCTCCTTCAATATACGCTGCACGGCGATGGCAAGTCGTCTTGTTTTCTGTAGATCCTCAGACATTTCCTTGCGAAGGAAGAAGCTGAATCTCTGCACTAGTATGACGTCTGGACTGGTGACCAGAATGCGCAGAAGACTGGAGATGTTCTCTTGAATCTCGGGTTTTCCGACACCCTTCGCCGTCCAATGTCTGAGCCATGTGAAAGTCTGATCTCGCATTTTTCGATTTTCCAGGAGTGCAGTGAAGAGAATTCGGACGGGTGTTTGGTCCTTGCTGGATATGGCAACTGGTTCGATTTTCAGTGCGAGCGCGTCCAGGGAGCAGCGCAGCGCTATGTCTTTGGACGTCGCTCCGCCGGTCAGGAGCCATCCTGGCAGTGTGCTGAGGATGAGGCTGCGATTGCTGGGCTCTTCAAGGAGTCCTCGAATCGCTTTGACAACCAGCAAATGCAGGTCCTCTTCTGAGTTCTTTGTCAATCTGCGGAGTTGCACCAAGGCGAACTCGGGATGGCTCCGGCCGAGAGTGCCGCTACATGCGATGGCTGCGGTGGTCCGGAGGCTCAACCTCACTCTGGGGCTGCACCAGGCGTGGAGATGATCCTTGATCGTCGGTACGTAAGAACTGTTCTGAGACAGACCGTCGAGTGTTTTGGCTGCCATCGATTGCCGATTTCGTGACTCCGCCCGAGCCCACTCGCGTACCCAGTTCAGTGTCTCGGGCTCGGCGGAGTCCGCCAGTAGCTGGCCGAACCGGTTCAGCGCGTCGCCGTGTCCCTCGGCCCAAGCGGGTAAATCATGTTCACCCACTGCGTCGATCCAGCCGTGCAGCAGCGGCCGGATGCGTTCGTGTTCCTTCCAGACGTGGAGCAAGAGGCGACGACCCCAGTCCGGTCGGGTGAAAGTGACATTCTCTGGATCTATGTTCCAATTAACATTTCTAAGCTTTTTGCGTATCTTTGCCCGGGTGCGTTTGAGTCGATCAGTTCGACTTTCGAAGAAGATGTCTGGGGGATCGTACGGCCAGATCTCTTGGTTTTCCGGATTGCTCAGCAGATCCTCGAGTCTTTTGGCGGCCGCAGTTATCGTGTTGTACGGGCACCCCTCGAGTAGCGCGATGGTAACGGCCAGCGCGCGGATGGACACGTCAGTGTTTTTTTCGAACCAGGCTTTGACGTCCTGGTCCTCCCGCCGGTACAGGATCTCGCCGACTTCTTCGGCGGTCAACTGCCCCTGGTTGAACTCGTGGAGGACCCTGGCGACCTTGGCGCCCCGGCTGGGCCTGCTGTGGTCGGGCAGCACCGCGTCGAGGTCTTGCTTTTCGAGCAGTTCGGTACGCGTGGTGCCACTCAGGCCGAGAGCTTTCATGTGCGCATCGGCCACCAGTCGGGTGGATGGTGCTGTCAATTCCACGATGTGCGCTCCGGCCACCTCGAACGACAGGTCGTCGACGGTGTAGGCGATGACCAGGTACGAATTCTGCTCCCGGAGGTTGCGTTCGAGCTGCGTGAGCGTCCTGTCTCCGAGTCCCTCGGACCAAGCCGAGGCGGCGATGTCATCCCAGAGATAGCCGGTGGAGGCGGATATCTTCATATCGAAGATGTCCCTGAGTGGTCGAGCGGGGTCGAGACGCTGAAGATGCGGAAGATCCATGCCGACCAGCAGGCTGACGCCGGCTAGCGTCCTTCCTGTCGACTGGCCGCAAAGAAGGACCAGGTTTCTTCTCCGTAGAATGCGAGCTGCCTTGTCGTAGTGTTCCGGGGCACAGAACGCCCGCACAGCTTCGTCCTGCAACGCTTGGTGCACGGGGCCGTCGACCAAGCTGGTTTTGATCTTCTTGATATCGACTTCGTCTTTTTCAGAAGGGCGTGCCCAGCCAAAGATGTTGGCGATGATTCCGGAGTTGGTCCCGGTCATCGCCGTTCCTTGCATACCACTGGGCGTCGGTTGGTGCTCCGGAGAATCTGCGGCAGCATCCGGCGTTGTCTTCTTGTCTGTGACAGTCACGAACGGTCACCAGGCCGGTCGAACGTGGTGCTGATCGTGCCCGAGTTGTTTCCGGTGAAATGGTTTCCTTGGAAACCCCCGTTGAAGATCTGGGTTCCCTCCGCCGGTGACTGCGGTTCAGGCGCTGAGCCAGTTGGTATGGCTTCCGGTGGTGCTTCCGGGCCAGTCAGTTCCTGGATGCGCATCGGGTCCAGGCCGGGCACCCACACCCAGCAGCGTTCGGCGAACTCCTTATTCACCACCTCCACTTCGCCGAAATCGTGGGGCGCAGACGCTGGGTGTGTTGTCCGCGCACGGCCACCCGGTAGGCCTGGTCGGAGACGACCAGAGCGACAGTCGCCGGGTGGTAGGTACCCATCCGGCGGACGGCCGCCTTGAACGCGCTCGCTTCGAGAAGCCGAGCCAGCTCTATGGTCGGACGCTGGAAATGATCACCATCGACAACGCGGACAGGCGCGGTATGCACACAGAGCCGTAGCCGGATGGGTGGCAGGAACTCGCGGTTGTGCAGGTAGAGCCGACCTTGGAGGAAGTGTGCGGCATCGATCAGGCCAGGTAGGTCGCTCTCCGGATAGACCGCAAGCGAACCGTCGCCGGTCGCTGAGTAGTTCGCGCGCCCGGCGGCTTCGACCCCGGCGTGCTCGAGGGCTTCTTGGACGAGATCGACCGCCTTCTGTCGGACCTCGTCCAGAAGGTCGTCATCCACGCCGGATGCGCCAATCACGTCGTAGCCGAACAGGGCTTTGGTCGCGGGCATTTGGACCATGAACTTGCCGCCTCTCCCGAACTGGTGTGGTGAGGAGAGTGTTCGGTCCGGCAGCAGAACGTACTCCCGTAAAACCGGGAGACAGAAGGTCAGGGACGTGCTTGGTGCTCCGGCCAAGCCTGCAGCTGAGCCGGCGCGAGCAGCACGAATCGACGTCGGCCTGTCGTGATCAGACCAGCGTTCGTCAGGGTGCTCAAGACGTCGTCCACGGATTTCTCGGCGGCGGCGACGCTCTGGGCGAGATCGCGACGGGTGAAACCGAGGATTTCCACCCGGCCGTCAAGTTCAACGGCACCGTAGGTCGCCGCCCACGCAAGGAGTTTGCGAGTAACGCGGACCACCACACCCTCGGACAGGTATGAAAGTCGCTCGTCGTCGGCCTTGTGGAGCCGGTGGCGCATGACGCTCAGAACGTGGGACATCACGTCCGGATTTCGGCGAACGTACGCTCGAAAATTCCGGCCGTTGATCTCGGTCACGACCGTCGGTGTCCGGGCTACGCCGCTCGCTGACCGAGGCAGCTGTTCGAGCGCGCTCATCTCACAGAGCACCTCACCTCTGCCATAAATCCCGAGGATAAGGACTGCGCCCTCCGGCCCGGTCACGTAGACCTTGACCTGGCCCGATTCGACCAGGAAGACGTTTCCGTGATCATCTCCCTGCATGAAGAGCAGGTCGCCGATGCTGTACTTCTTGGCGATTCCTGTTCGACGCAGTTCCTCGAGGGCTTCTCGGCCGAGTCGGGCGCCGAAGGACGCAGGCGGGAGCAGTTCCACGTACCTAGTCTCTTCGAACCAACGGGCGGCCGGTATCAACCAAACGGCTTCAGCGCTCCACCGGCGGAAAGCGCTTTTCGTTGCGTTCCACCTTCGCGCTCGCGGTTTCGAGGAGGTCGACGCCGAGGCTGTCGGCCAGCTGGATCAGGTACAGCAGCACGTCCGCGAGCTCGTCCTGGACGTTGAACTCCAGTTTCGGGTCCGAACGCCAGGCGGTCACCTCCTCCGGGGTGAGCCACTGGAACAGCGAGATCAGCTCGCCGACCTCTCCCGAAAGGGCCATCACGAGGTTCTTCGGGGTGTGGAACGGTTCCCAGTCGCGGGCCGCGGCGAAGTCGCGCAGGCGCAGGGTCAGCTCGTCGAGGGTCACCGGCACTGCCTACCACGCCCGTCACGCAGGGCTAACGGCCATATGGCGGACACGCGTTGACCTGCAATTTGCAGATTGCCTAGCGTGAAAGGCGCAGTCGGGTTCGGGGACAAACCGGGAGAGGATGGACTTGAAGCACCTGCGAACCCTCCGTGGCCGCGTGCTGTTCATCGCGTCCGTGCCCAGCGCGGCACTGGGGCTTATCGCGTTGGTCATCGCCGGATTCCTTCTCCAGCAAGCGATCCAGACCCGCGACAGCGCCACCGAAGCCGCCGTCACCACCGTGGGCGTCACCCGCGGGATCCACGAGTTGCAGCAGGATCGGAACCGGGCGCTGCAGGCGCCGGGAACGCAGGCGGCGGGCTACGCGTTCTTCACCGCCCGGATCGACGCGGACGTCGCGTCGCTGCGGGACCTGGCCCGAAGCGCGCCGGACGCCGACGCTGGCTACGAGCAGATGACCGCGGTCGAGCTGCTCGCCGCCGCCGAAGGCATGTACCGCGGCGATTCGCTGGCCGCCGCCGGGCTCGACGAACAGTCGCGGCCCGAGTTCGCCGGCACGGTCAGTGTCTACCGGACCGCTCTCGCCGTGGTGTCCACCAAGCTCACGCAGAGTGGTCGCGAGCAGTACGACAGTCTCGTTCGCAGTGAGGACTGGAGCCGCCTCGGGTCGGTCGAAAATGCGCTGGCGGACGCGAGGCCGTTGCCGGTCTCGTACGCCGTGTGGCGGGCTTCGGCCACCGCGGTCGCGGGACGGCTCGACGAGCTCTACACCCAGCAGGACACCTACGCCACGCGGCTCTCGATCGACGGCGGACGCCGGACACTCAGCGGAGCACTCGCGGCCACCACGGCGATCCTGCTGTTCGCGGGGCTGATCGCGGTCGTCGTCCTGCGCCTCGCGCGGTGGCTGCCGGTCCCGGTCGTCCCGCCACCCGCCCCCGCGAAACCGGCGGCGCGGCACCGGCGGCCCGAGGTGAGAGTGCCGCGGCCGCGCTCGTCCGGGACGTCGCTGGAGATCCCCGATCCCCGGCTCCTGCAGGCGGTGCTGGATGGCATCCGGAAACTCTGAGCCGGTCACCGCACGTGCGTGGTTAGGCCGAAAAGAGCACGCGGTTGGCCCACACGCGCTGTCGAACTCGTGGGGCAGACTGGTCCGCGTGAGCTCGACGACGGATCTGCGGCCTTACCTGCGCACCTTGGACGCGGAGACGTTGGCCGAACTGCTGTACGCCCAAGCCGAACGTGACCCTGAGTTACGTCGTTCACTCGAATTGCGGTCCACCACCCAGGGGGGTGATGTGGCCGAGGCGCACCGCTTGCTCGACACCGCCGTCGAGGCCGGGAACTACGAGTACGCCGCGAAGGTCGGGTCCGTCCTCGACACGCTCCAGCGGCTGCTCGACGCGGGCAGCCGCGCCGACCTCGCGCCGCTGGCCCGCCGGACGGTCGATGACATCAGTGAGATGCTGGAGCGGATCGACGACTCCTCAGGCGAGGTCGGTGACCAGGCCGAACGCGCTGTCGAGCTGTACGCGCGGGCCTGCGTCGCGCATCCGCCGGACGCCGAGCGGCTGGCGGACTGGATCCTCGAGGTCGAGTTCGACGGCACTGGCCGCCCGGTCATCGAGCTGGCCGACTTCGCCGCCGCGCTGGGCGACACCGGGTTGCTGCGCGTCAAGTCCACTGTGGACAAAGTGCTCGCCGAGGACGCGCCCGGCGCCCGGCGTGAGGTCGCGCAGCGGCTCCAGGAAGAGCTGGCCGAGGTCTCCGGCGACGTCGACGCGCTCGTGGCGATCCTGTCGGCCAAGCCGCCGCGCGTGGACGTCAGTCTCAAAATCGTCCGGGTGCTGCGTGCCGCCGGGCGGCACGGCGAGGCCATCGCGCACGCCGCCAGGGCGCTCACCCACGACAAGGAACGCTGTCTCCCGGTGGTCGTCCGGGTGCCCCGGCCCCGGCTGGTTGACGACGGCGTTTCCCGCCTTCGCGAGGAGTTCGACCGGCTGCCCTGCCACGAAACCTACGTCGCGCTCCGCGACGGCGCGACGGCCGCGGGGCAGTGGCCGTCGCAGCGAAAGGACGCGCTGGCCCGCCTGCGGGAGCGCGCGGCCGAGGGGCCGGTGGAGGCCGGTGAGCTGGTCCGCGCGCTACTGGCCGAGGACCGGCCGGACGACGCCTGGCGCGCGTGCACGCGGTTCGGCGCGTCGCTCGCGCTGCGCGTCGAGCTGGCCGAAGCGCGCGCCGCCGAGCATCCCGCCGAGGCGATCCCGGTGTACCGCGATCACGTCGACGAGCTGATCGGCCAGAAAGCCCCGAATTCGTACGCCGAAGCGGCGAAAAATCTTCGGAAATTGCGCACGCTGCACAAACGGACGGACACCACGGAGGAATTCGGCCCGTACCTCTCCGCGCTGGTGGAAACCCACAAACGCAAAACGCGGTTGATCGCCGAAGTCCGCGCCGCGCGGATCGCGATTCCGAAGCCCGCCAGGGCGTAACCTCCGCGCCCGCAGGTCGTTCACCAGTAGGTACGCCGGTGGAGCCGACGGAAAATCCGGGCTATTTCCGGAATAATTTTCGCCTTTTCGCTCTGCCGTGAACAAAGCCGACCAGAAAGTGAAATCCCCTCGAACGGCGTCGCGACCGGCGGCTGATCCTGCCGCGGTCCGCGCGTCAAAGCCATGGTGACGAACGTCGCCGTGGCAGCCGTTGTCGCGGTGGCCCCGCGCCCCCGGTGCCCGTCCCGTTCTCCTCCCGGCGGGACGGGCACCGGGGGCGATGCGCCCGGGGTCACCGCGCCCGCCGGTGGTGGCATACGGCAAGCTCCCCAGCGCGTTCCGTGATCGGGAACTCGCGCGGGGATGGAGTGGTGGATGCCGGGGTTCGCCGTGGTCGATCTGGAGACCACCGGGCTCGACCCGCGGCGTGGCGACCGGATCGTCGAGCTGGCCGTCGTGCACGTCTCGCCGGACGGTGAGCTCACCGGGCAGTGGGAGACGCTGGTCAATCCCCGGCGCGACCTGGGGCCGCAGCGCATCCACCGGGTCAGCGCCGCGCAGGCGCTCCGGGCGCCGACGTTCGACCTGGTCGCGGGCGAGCTCGCCGAGCTGCTCGCCGGCCGCGTGACCGTCGCGCACAACCTGCACTTCGACGGCCGGTTCCTCGCGGCGGAGTACTCCCGGCACGGCTATCGCGTCCCGCTGGGCCCGCACGTCGGCCTGTGCACGATGCGGCTGGCCGCCGAGTACCTGCCCGGCGCCGGGCGGAGCCTCGCGGACTGCTGCGCCGCGGTCGGGATCGCCCTGGTCGACGCCCACCACGCGAGTGCGGACGCCTTCGCCACCGCGCAGCTGCTGTCGGCGTACGTGCGAGCCGACCCGGCAGGAGCACGCTGGGCTGAGGAACTCACTCTGGCGAGTGAACACCCGTGGCCGCACTACTACTCGCCGCACTACTGGCCGTCCGGGGTGACCTGGCTGGCCAGAGAGCTGGCGGATGCGGCCGAGGAGCACTTCATGGGCCGGATCGCCGTTACCCCGTTCGGGTCACCGTTGCCAGGGGCGCAAGACGCCTACCTGGCTTCACTCGATCGGGCGTTGCTCGACCGGCACATCTCGCTCGCCGAGGCCGACGCCCTGGTCCGCATCGCCGAGGAGTCGGGCCTCGGCAGGCGTGCGGTGCTCGATCTGCACCGGGCCTACCTCGCGCAGCTCGCCGACGAGGACCTGGCGGCCGTCGCCGAACTGCTCGGCCTGGCCCCTGACGACGTCGGCCGTCCGGCGCCCGGCCGCGCCCCGGTGATCGACCGGTTCGCGCTGGCCCGCGGTGACCTTGTCTGCTTCACCGGGGAGATGCGCCAGGAGCGACCGGCCTGGGAGCGGCGCGCGACCGACGCCGGGCTCGCCGTCCACCCGGCGGTGACCAAACGGGTGAAACTGCTGGTCGCGGCCGATCCCGACACTCTTTCGGGGAAGGCTTGCCGGGCGCGCGACTACGGCATTCCGGTGGTCGCCGAGGACGCCTTCGCCGGGATGCTGGACCGCGGCATCGGGGCGGGAGCCGGACGATGAAAGCATGTCCGGCATGAGCCCGGTCAGTCGCGCCCGCAAGAAGAACCCCCAGCCCGCAACGCACAGCGTGACGGGCCTGTTCAAGGACATCCTCCGGGACTTTTCCGCGCTCGGCGCGGAACCCGACGTGTTCGAGGTCGAGTTGCTGGCGTCCGAGGTGCTCGGCGAGTGGTGGGACCTCGCGGCCGACGAAGAGGACGGCCCGCTCGGGCTCGAGCTGATCGCGTTCACCGCCCGCAAGATCACCCCCGCCGCCGCCGGCCTGCTCGCCGCGCTGCGCGTGCTGGCCGAGACGCCGGAAGAGCGCGAGGCCGCGGGCATCGCGCTGGAAACCGTGCTGAGCCGGGGAATCCCGGCGCCCGAGTGGAAGCACGGGCTGGCCGAGGTGACCATCGAGGAGTGCTGGCGCAGCGGCGATGTCTACGGCGACCAGTCGTCGATGCTCTGCGTGTTCTCCCGCGGCGAGCGGTCGCACGGCCTGCTCGCGCTGGTCGACTTCACCGAGGGCGGCCGCATCCGCGACGTCGTGGTCGTCGACGAGCCGCTCGAAGTGCTCGCCGAGATGCGGCAGCAGGCCCAGGCAGACGCCGAGCTGGTCACCCTGGAGCAGGTGCTGCCCGCCCGCGCGCACCAGCTGCTCGCCGACGGCATGGCCGCGACGGACACCCTCGAAGAACCCGACGTCAGCGCGGACTACGCCCGGTTCCACGCGCTCGCGCTGGCCTGGTCCCGCGCGCTGCCCGCGGCCGAGCCGTCGCCGGAGACCACCGAATGGCCCGAGGCCGTGCGGAACGAGGTCGTCGCCGACTTCCTCGGTTCGGGCGCGGTCGAGGACACCGAGGTCAACCGGGCCTGCGCGCGGCTGATCGTCGACTTCGGCTGCCGGACCGAGCCGGTCGCGCCGCTGCGGGTCGGCCCCGAGAAGCTCGCCCGCTTCCTGGAGGATCTGCTGGAGGGCGAGCACACGGACGGGGAGTTCACCGAGGAGCACGAAGCGGCGCTGGAGCCGGTGCTGCTGGGCTGGACCACGTGGGCGGCGAGCCGCGCGGGGCTGCCCGCGCCCGCGCTGGCGCCGCTGCTCGAATCCGTCGCCGAGTTCCTCGAGGAGTTCACGCAGGAGGACGACTCCGCCCTCGACGCCTACCTGGACGGTTCCGAGGAGCTCGACGACCCGGCCGAGCTGGCCGAGGCGCTGGACCGCCGGATGTTCGCCGTGCCGACGGTGTACACCGAGATCGGCGACGAGGAGCTCGACCTCGAGCCGACCGACCCCGAGCAGCGGCGGCTGCTGGTGATCGGCGAGCACCCGGAGTACCACGAGGCGCTGGCCGAGGACACCTTCGACGGCCAGCCGCGGATGCGGCTGGCGCTCAAGACCGCGCTGGTGGACCAGCTGTGGGACAACGAGCCGCCGGAGGCCTGGCAGGCCGCGCGCCGGCTGCGTGAGGGCGGGCTGGAGCGCGAGGAGATCCTCGACCGGCTCGGCGACGTGCTCGCCGGGCAGTTGCAGGAGGCCGGGGAGGACGAGATGAACTTCGACCTCGACGACTACCGCGAGGCACTCGATCTAGTGAACTGAGCGGCCGTCTGCCCCGGCTTGCTTGCCGCCACTCCCGAAGTCTGTCTAGTCTGTCTAGATGGAGAACGAAACGTGGCAGGTTCAGGACGCCAAACAACGGCTCAGTGAACTGCTGCGTCGGGCTGAGGCCGAGGGGCCGCAGTTCGTCACCAGGCATGGGGAGGAGGTGGCCGTGGTGATCGACATCGTGGACTACCGCCGGCTGGCGGGGCAGGGGGTCGAGGTCGACTTCAAGCTGGCGCTCGCGCCGCACGGGGTGGGTGAGGAGTACGGCGACGCGCTGGTCGACGTGCTCGACGAGGTCGCCGCCGAGCGAGCGGAGGACGTCCCGCGTGACGTCGCGCTGGAGGTGGGCGGGTGAGCTTCCTGCTGGACACGAACATCGTGTCCGAGGCGCGGCGGCGCAAGCCGAACCCCGGCTTCGCCCGCTGGTGGGCGGGGGTGTCGTCCAGCAAGCTCTACCTCAGCGTGCTGACCGTGGGGGAGATCGAGCGCGGGATCCACAAGCTGCGCCACCGCGGTGAGTCCGATCGCGAGCAGGCCGACGCGCTGGCCGGCTGGCTCGCCGCGCTCACGCAGCAGTTTTCGAACCGGATCTTCGCCGTGACGGCCGAGGTCGCGGCCGAGTGGGGGCGGCAGTGCTCGCCTCACCGGATCCCGTCGATCGACGGGCTCATCGCGGCGACGGCCAGTGCGCACGACCTGACGCTGGTGACGCGCAACGTCTCGGACATGGCGGACACCGGCGCGCGGCTGCACAATCCCTTCGCCTGACCGGCCCCTGCGCCTGACCCGGCCCATCGACTGACCAGCCCCTGCACCTGACCCGGCCGTGCACCTGGTCCGGGTGACGGCGGGCCGTCAGGCCAGTGGCGCGGTGGTCGGGCCCGCGTTGTCCGGGACCTCAGGGACCTTGTGCCGCCGGTCGCCGACGGCGTCGTCGAAATCGACGACGAAAGCACCGGCGGCCATGGCCACCAGCAAGGTCAGTCCCAGTACCGCGCCGACCCAAGTCAGGATGATCGAGAACATCTTGGGCCTCCCTCCCAGCTCAGGAATGCTTTTTTTCGGGTTGTGCCCTGCCTCAAGGGTCACCCGGGGAGTGGGTAGCCGGTATCGGCCAACCGGTTACAGGTGACGGCACCGGATCGGCCGATCGGCCGAGGACAGAGCGGTCCCGTGGTCGCTCAGCGGCGCCGGCTCGGCCCGGCGATTCGCTGATGGTGCGAAGGGTGACGGATGTGGGTGACGAGGCTGCCTCAGCCGGGTGAGGGCACCGGTTCGCCCGGCCGGTCGTCGTAGGACCTGCGGGCGTCCACGATCTGGCCGATATGACACTCGGACCAGACGCCGACGGCCTCGAGCAGGCCGTCCGCCGAGACGCCGAGCGCGGTCAGCGCGTACTCGACGCGGGGCGGCACGGTCGGGTAGACGGTGCGTGTCACCAAGCCGTCGCGCTCGAGCGCGCGCAGTGTCTGGGTGAGCATCTTGGGGGTGATCCCGGCCAGCCTGCGGCGCAGCGCCGCGAACCGGGCCGGGCCCTCGTGCAGCCGCAGCGCGGCGACGGTGAGCAGGGTCCACTTGTTCGTCAGCATGCCGAGAACGGTGCGTGACGGGCATTCGCCCTCGAAGAAGTCCTTGACCCAGGTCTCAGATGCCAGGTGATCGACGGTATCCATGAGGTACCTCGGTATCAGAAAGGTGCCTTCTTCACAACGGGTACCGGGTGTTCGACGATAAAGGGACCCAACCGAGGAGAGGTCCATGACGCAGGTGATGAAGGCGGTCGTCCAGCGGGCTTTCGGCGGTCCCGAGGTGCTGGAGCTCGCCGAAGTGGCGAGGCCGGAGCCCGGGCCGGACGAGGTCGGGGTCCGGGTGCTGGCGGCCGGGGTGAACCCGGTCGACTGGAAGCTCCGGTCGGGGGCGATCCCGGCCGGGCCGCCCCCGCCGTACGTTCCCGGGTTCGAGATCTCCGGCGTGGTCGAAGCCGTCGGCGCGGGGGTCACGCGATACGCCGCCGGGGACGAGGTGTTCGGCATGCTGATGTCGGGCACCGGCGGCTACGCCGAGTACGCCGTCGCGCCTGCCGCCACGCTGGCCCCCAAGCCCGCCGCGATCAGCCATGTCCAGGCCGTCGCGCTTCCGGTGGCGACACTGACGACGTGGGCCGCGCTGGTCACGGCGGCGGACCTGAAGGCGGGGCAGCGGGTGCTGATCCACGCCGCCGGGGGCGCGGTCGGGCACGTGGCGGTGCAGCTGGCGAAGGCGCGGGGCGCGTACGTCCTGGGTACCGCCCGCGCGAGCAAGCACGAGCTCCTGCGCGAGCTGGGCGCCGACGAGCTGATCGACTACACGGCCGTCGACTTCGCCGAGGTCGCGGGCCAGGTCGACGCGGTGTTCGACCTGGTCGGCGGGGACTACGCGCCGCGCTCCCTGCCGACACTGCGCCCCGGTGGAATCTATCTCGACGCGCTCGGAGTCGAGCAGCTTCGGCCAGAGTTCGAGGCCAACGGCCTGCGGTATGTCCGGATCCACCTCGAGCCCGCCGAAGGCGCGCTCGACCACGCGGCGGCGCTGGCCGCCGAGGGGCGGCTGCGGATCATCGCCGAGCTGACGTTCCCGCTGGCCGACGCCGCGCAGGCGCACAAGACGAGCGAGACCGGGCGGAGCACCGGCAAGATCGTGCTCACGCCCTGACCGTCAGAGCTTGCGCAGGCGCACCCGGTTGATCGAGTGGTCGGAGTCCTTGCGCAGCACCAGCGTCGCGCGGGGGCGGGTGGGCTTGATGTTTTCCAGCAGGTTCGGTTCGTTGATGGACTGCCACAGGTGGCGGGCCTCGGCGCGGGCCTCGTCGTCCAGCAGCCCGGCGTAGTGGTGGAAGTGCGAGGCCGGGTCGGCGAACGCGGTGTGGCGCAGCTTGAGGAACCGCTCGACGTACCAGTGCTCGATGTCGGCGATGCTCGCGTCGACGTAGATCGAGAAGTCGAACAGGTCGGAGACGGTCAGCCGGGGGCCGGGCTGGAGCACGTTCAGGCCCTCGACGATCAGGATGTCGGGACGCTGCACGACCTGCTCCTCGCCGGGGAGGATGTCGTAGGCCAGGTGGGAGTACACCGGCGCGGTCACCCGTTCGGCGCCGGACTTCACTTCGGTGACGAACCGGAGCAGCGCGCGCCGGTCGTAGCTCTCGGGGAAGCCCTTGCGGTGCATGATGCCGCGGCGCACCAGCTCATCGCGCGGGTAGAGGAACCCGTCGGTCGTGACCAGGTCGACGCGGGGGTGGTCCGGCCAGCGGGCCAGCAGCGTGCGCAGGATGCGCGCGGTGGTCGACTTGCCGACGGCCACGCTCCCCGCGATGCCGATGATGTAGGGCACCTTGGTGCCGCGGCACTCTTCGCCGAGGAACGTGGTGGTGGCCTCGGTCAGCCGCTGGCGGGCGGCGACCTGCAGGTTGATCAAACGGGAGAGTGGCAGGTAGACCTCCGCCACCTCCGCGAGGTCGACCTGCTCGCCGAGGCCGCGCAGGCGCAGCAACTCGTCGGCGGTCAGTGGCAGTGGCGTGGAGCTTCGCAGCTCCCGCCACTGTTCGCGGTGAAGCTCGACGTAGGGACTGAGCTCGCGGACCCGTGGCATCGCATACTCCTCGGCCGTCGCCTGCGCTGGCGCCGTACAACTGCGGAACGCTGGCCTTACGGTAGGGCTTACCGAGGATGAATGCGCTGTGATGTGTTGCACCCTCGCCTCAGGTGTCACTGTGCGTGACGCGCGCCGAAGACCTCTGCCCAAGCCGCCGCGACCTGTCGCGCGCAGGTCGACGCGGCAACTCCGCCGACCCCGGTGCCCAGCCCCGGCATCGCGATCGTGTCCACCGTCCCGCGCACGGGGCCGTGGTCGAGCCGCCCGTCGCGCCACAGCTGGAAGACGGCGCGGGCCGCCAGATACGGGTGCACAGTGTCGGCGGGAAGCCGCTCACCGGGCTCGCGCATGGTCGGCGCGCTGATCAGCCAGGCGGGCTCGGTCTCGCCGGTCGGCACGATCAGGGCCTCACCGATCGGGAGCTCACCGCCGTGAAAGGCCAGTACAGCGCTGCGGACGTGCTGCTCGACCTCCGGGAACGCCCGCGCGTAGACCGCGTCGATCCCGCCGCGCATCCACCCGTACGAGTTGGCCGGGCTGACGATGGCCTGGGCGACGACGTCGAGCACCGAGCCGCGATGCACCTGGACGCGCTCGCCCGCCCGGCCGGCGAAGCCGGCCCAGGCGGTGGCGAGTGGTTCATCGACGGCGCACAGCACCAGCGTCGGCGTGCCGGAAACCGGCGAATCGACTTCCGCACGCCCGGTGTGTGTGCCCGATTCGGCGGTCACCGCCCCAGCATGACAAAAAAAGCCACCCGGCGTAACCGGTTTGCCTACCGGCTGTCCGAGTGAAAGTCCCCACCGGACGACCCCGGCACTGACTGCGTAGCCTTCCCCGTAGCCTTCACAACGTGTCACGGATCGCTTATTTCGGCCCCCAGGGAACCTTCACCGAACAGGCCGCGCGCAGTTTCGCCGCGGCCGACGACGAGCTCGTCCCGGCGGAAACCGTCCCGCGGGCGCTTGCCATGGTCCGCGGGGGCGAGGTCGACGCGGCCTGCGTCCCCATCGAGAACTCCGTCGAGGGCGCCGTCACCCCGACGCTCGACAGCCTCAGCGACGCGGAACCCATCGTGGCCGTCGCGGAGGCTGTGCTCCCGGTCCACTTCAGCGTGCTGACCAGGCATGACACGGGCGAGATCCGCTCGGTCGCGAGCCACCCGCACGCGCTGGCGCAGGTCCGGCACTGGCTGGAAGCCAACCTGCCCGACGCCAAGCCGGTCGCGTCCTCGTCCACCGCCGCGGCCGCCGTCGGTGTCCAGGCCGGTCAGTTCGACGCCGCGGTGACCGCCCCGGTCGCCGTCGAGCACTATCCGCTGCGGGAGCTCGCCACCGAGGTCGCCGACGTCCGCGATGCGCAGACCCGGTTTCTGCTGGTCAAGCTGCCCGGCGAGGTGCCAGAGCCGACCGGCGCCGATCGGACCTCCATCGTCGCCGTCACCGCCAACCGGACTGGCACACTCGCTGAGCTGCTCACCGAGCTGGCTTTCCGCGGGATCAACCTGACCAAGCTCGACGCGCGGCCGACCAGGCACAACTTCGGGGAGTATCGGTTCTTCATCGACTTCGAGGGGCATGTCGCCGAGCCCAGGATCGGCGACGCGCTCGCCGCTTTGAGCCGCCGATGTGACAGCTTGCGGTTTCTTGGTTCCCATCCTCGGGCCGATGCGCTGCCTGCGACCATTCAGCCCGGGGCCGGGAACCGTGAGTTCGAGGCGGCCGCTGACTGGCTCGCCGCCGTGCGCAAGGGGGAGATCGCGTGAGACTGCTGCTCGTTCGACATGGTCAGACCGCTGGGAATGTCCGGGGGGCGCTCGATACCGCCCTTCCCGGGCCGCCGCTGACCGACCTGGGGCTTGAGCAGGCTCGTGAACTCGCCCAGCGGCTGGCTCGCGAGCCCGTTGCCGGTGTCTACGCGTCGCAGGCTGTTCGGGCCCAGCAGACCGCTGCTCCGCTGGCCGCCGTGTTCGGGGTCGAGGTTCAGGTGGTCGATGGGGTCAAGGAGGTTGACGCCGGGGAGCTCGAGGGGCAGACCGGCGGTGAAGCCATCGCCGTCTACATGCGAGCCGTGCGGGCTTGGACCGAGGGGGAGCTGAACGTCGCCATTCCCGGGGGTGAGTCCGGGACGCAGGTTCGGGCTCGGCTGCTGGATGCCGTCGGGTTGCTGCGGGCCAAACATGAGCAGGCTGATCCCGACGGGGTTGTTGTGCTCGTGAGCCATGGTGGGGCCATTCGGCTGGGGGCTGAGTGGCTGGCTTCGAACGTTCGGCCTGAGGTGGCCAACAGCGGGCTTATCCCCAACACCGGGGTTGTCGAGCTTGAAGCCCGGGGTGACGGGTGGTTCTGTAGTCGGTGGGTGGATCACGTTTTGTGATCTTTTGGTTTAGTCCTGAGGTGCGGCTAGAAGCCTGTGTTTTTTGGCCAGCGCGCTCACAAACTCGCGCCGCCAGGTCGCCCCGGCACCCAGCGTCAGTGCGGCTTTTGCTTTAAGGGGGGCGACCTACCGTCGCGAGTTGGGGCGGCCTGGCGGCCGCGAAAGAGGGCGCGCGGCGGTGAAGTCTCCGCTCGCAGGGCTCGCGGAGACGCTGTGGTTCTGGACCACGCCGGGGTTGGGTTTTTGTGGTGCGTGTTGGGGGCGAGTCTGGGCGGTTCCGCACACTGTGAAGTCTTGGGGCTCGTGGTGGGCTTGGGCGAGACGGCGTGGGTTGTGGCGGGGCGAGTCTGGGCGGGTTCTTGTTGAACGGGTGGGGTTGGGTGGGTTGTTGTAAATTTGCGGTGTGGTGGTATTTGTGGTGACAAAGTCCCGGCGTGGTCGGTCTTCGTCGGTCTTCAGCGGGTGGGATGTTTGCTGCGATTGGCGCAACCTTGTGCTGGGGTCGTGCGTCCAGTGAGTAGTAGTCACCCAGTGTAGGGAGGCGAATACGATGGTATGGAGCAAGATCAGGTCTGTTGGCGGTGTTGGCGGTGTTGGTGCCGGGGCCGCGGGGGTGCTGCTGCTGGCCGCTTGCGGCAGCGGTGGGACCACGCCTGTCGCTCAGCCCGCGTCGAGTACGGAGACGGTCGCGCCGTCGGCCACCTCGACTTCGGCGGCTCCGACGGCCACTCCGGGCACGACTGGCTCGTCGACGCCGTCTCCGCCCAGCCAGGCGCCGCCGGACAACGGGCTTTGCAAGGCGGGCGATGTCTCGGTCGCGCTTCGTGGGGGTGAAGGGGCCGCAGGCACCGTTTACCGCTCGCTCGTGATCACCAACAGCAGCGGGCGCGAATGCACGATCCAGGGCTTCCCGGGCGTCTCGTACGTGGCCGGGGCCGACGGGCACCAGGTCGGGCCCGCGGCGTTCCGCGAGGGCACCAAGGGTGACGTGATCAAGCTGGCCAAGGGGCAGAGCGCGGCCACGGACGTCGGATTCGTCCAGGTCCGCAACTTCGACCCGGCGGCCTGCAAACCCACCGACGTGACCGGGCTGCGGATCTACCTGCCGCAGGAGACGGCGTCGAACTTCGTCCGCCAGCCGGGCACCGGCTGCGCCGCCGACAAGATCCCCGGCAACCAGCTGACCGTGAAGACGCTGCACAAGGGCGCTTGAGCCCCGCCTACAGCTGAGCGCAGAGCTGAGCGGCCTGCACCACGTGCCGCTGGCCGGACAGATCGTTGAAATGCAGGCTGAACACCATGCGGCTGATGCCGTCCATGTGATCGGCCAGCGGCTGGTAGGTCGCGTTGGTCTCCGCGGCGGCCGCGGCGAGTTCCCGTGCCGCGGTCACCCGGTGCAGCGTCTCCGGCGAGAGCCGGGGAGTGGTGATCCGGTCGGTCGCGTCGCTCGTGGTGTCGGGCAGCGTGCCCGCTCTGTCCAGGGTGTCGCACGCCGCTCTCGCGTCCTCCAGCGCGCCCGCGTGCACCCCGGACAATGCCCACAACAGCCCGAGCACGGTGCTGCCGATCAGGAACCCGGCCACCGCCGTCACCACCAGCGGACGACGGGAGGGCGGCTCGGCCGCCTCCGGCAGTCCGGTGTCCAGTGTCCGCATCGCGAGACCTCCGCCCAGCTCCGGGTGATGTGTCATTCCACACCAGACGAGCGTGTTTTCAGAGGTCCTGATGGAGTACTTGGCCCGCTGTGGCCGTTTCGTCATCGAGCGAGAACCGCCGGAGCGAGACCAGCGCGAACAGGGCCACCGCGAACAGCAGCAGGCCGGACACCGTGAACGTCCGGCTCGACGACCCGAGCACCTCGGTCAGCACGCCGCCGAGCAGGGCGCCGACCGGCACCGCGCCCCAGACCACCGTCCGCCACACGCCCAGCACCCGGCCGAGCAGTTCGCCGGGCACGAGCGTGTGGCGGGCCGTGGCGAGCACGACGTTCACCGCGACGATCGCGGCCGCGAACACCCCGAACAGCACGGCGCCCGCCGGTGCCCAGCCGATCAGGCCCATTCCGCCGAAGCCGAGTCCGCAGCAGGCGATCCCGCCGACCAGCACCGTCCGCCTGCTGGTCGCGCGGACGATCCGCGGCGCGAGACCGGCCCCGGCCAGCCCGCCGATCCCGCCGACGAACGCGAAGAGCCCAAAGGCCGCGTTACTGAGGTGGAGGTCGTCGATCGCGTACAGGACCAGCTGGGCCTGGGCGAGTTCGCTGATCAGGCTGAGCAGACCCGCGACGACGACGAGGCGCACCAGCAGCGGGCGGCGACGCAGCCAGCGCAGCCCGTCCGCCAGGTCCGCGCGCATTCCGGCCGGGGTCGCCCCCGGCTCTGGCTTCGGCCGGTACTTCCCGGAGAGGCCGAGCAGTACGGCGGCCGCGATCGCGAAGCCCACGGAGTTGAGGATGAACGGGAACGTGGCGAAGAGCGCGAAGGTCAGGCTGCCGACCGGGCCGCCGAGGAAGGTCTGCCCGACGATCTCGGTGGCCTGGAGCTTGCTGTTCGCACTTTCGAGTGACGTCTGCCCGACGACCGCCGGGATCAGCACGTTGGCCGCGCTGTCGGCGACCGTCTCCGCGGTGCCGATGAGCAACGCGGCGACGTAGACCAGCCAGATCGTCATCCCGCCGGTGGCGATCAGCACCGCCAGCGCGCCGACCACCAGCGCGCGGACCGAGTTGGCGAGGATCATCGCCCGCCGCCGGTCGACCCGGTCCACCAGCGCGCCCGCGACCAGCGCGAACAGCAGCCAGGGCAGGAACTGGGTGGCGGACAGCCCGGCTATCAGCACCGGATCGTGGGTCAGCGTGGTGGCCAGCAGCGGGAACGCGACCTTGCCGATGCCGTCGCCCAGGTTCGAAACCGCACTCGAAGCGAGCAACCAGCGAAGTCTTCGGTCCTTCCCGCTGTCCGGGGCTTCGTTCATGGTGCCTCCCCAGCACGAGACGGAGTCGCCCAACGACAGTGCGTCGAAGTCTAACCGAGGAGGTAGCCCAATGTGGTGACGTTGTTACTTCAAGTTAGAAATCAGGAATTTTGAACCCGGTCCTTGCAGAATTCCCACAGGCGTTCGCGTTGCGCTGCGGATTCCTTGGTCCACGGAACGTAGTGCTCCGGTCTCGCCGTCCGGTCGTGCCAGAACCGGCCCGAGGTCCGCCCGCCCTCGGCCGAGGCGGCGAGCCAGACCGTGGTGTCGGCGCCCTGTTCGGCGTCACGCAGCAGCGGGCCCATCAGCTTGGCGAATCCGGGCAGCGAGTCGGTGACGCCGGGGGTGGCGGCCCAGCCGGGATGCATGCTGTGCACCGAGATGCCGTCCCCCGCGAGGTGCTCGGCCCACATCCCGGCGAGTACGACCTGCATGCGCTTGGTGCGCGCGTACGCGGCCGTGCCCCCGTATTTCCCCTCGCGGTACTGCGGATCCCCGTCGTACAGCTTTTGCGCGTACATCCCGCCGGAGGACACGAAGACGACGCGGGCGTCCTCGCTCGCGCGCAGTCCCGGCAGCAGCAGCCCGGTGAGCAGGAACGGGCCGAGGACGTGGACCGCCAGCGCGAGTTCGTCGCCCCAGGCGTTCTCGGTGCGCTTCGGCGGGAGCGCCCCGGCGTTGTGCACCAGGATGTCGACGGTGTCGTGGGCGGCGAGGAAACCCTCGGCGAACCTTCGCACGCTGTCGTAGTCGGACAGGTCGCAGCGGTCGACGTGCAGCTCGGCCTTGGGGAGCAGCGTGGCGATCTCCTCGCGCGCCTGCTCGCCGCGGCCGAGATCCCGCACGACCAGGTGCACCGTCGCGCCGAGCTCGGCCAGCCGCGCCGCGGTGGCCTTGCCGAGACCCGAGTTCGCCCCGGTGACCAGCGCCCGCTTCCCGCGCAGTGCTCCTTCCGGCAGCGGCTGCCAGTGCCGTTTCCGCAGCTCGTAACCAATTTTGGAGTAGCCGGGCACGAGTGTCCGGTCGGCCAGTGTGTCAAGGACCTTCGCCAGCGGATTCACTGTTCCTGTATATCGCGCCGACCGAGATCGTGCCGCCGGGGCGCGGCAGCACGAGCTGTCCGGCCACCGGCTTCGGCCCCGAAGTCCCTGAAGGCCACCATGACGGCGTTTTACGCCGTCATGGTGGCCTTCAGGGACCGTCGGAGTAGGGGTTCAGCCCCAGCCGAGTTCGTGCAGGCGGTCGTCGTCGATGCCGAAGTGGTGGGCGACTTCGTGCACGACCGTCACCAGGACCTCCTCGACGACCTCCTCCTCGCTGCCGCACATCTCGAGCAGCGGGCCCCGGTAGATCGAGATCCGGTCGGGCAGCACCCCGCCGTAGTCCGAGGTGCGCTCGGTCAGCGCGATGCCGTGGTAGAGCCCGAGGATCGTCGGCGACTCCTCGTTGTGCTCCTCGACCAGCACGACGACGTTGTCCATCGCGTCGGCGAACTCCGGCGGGAGCTCGTCCAGCGCGTCGGAGACCAGTTCCTCGAACCGGCGCCGCGACATCTCCACGGGCATCCGCGGTTACCGGCTCGCCGACGTCGGCGAACCGGTCTTCGGCGCACTCGGCGGCGCGGACTGGTTCGGTCGGCCACCGCCGTCGGCCGGTGGCCCGTCCCCACCGGTGCCGGGGGCGGCCTTGAGGCTCCCGGTGATGGCGTCCAGCCCGGAGCCGTCCGGCAGTTTCGCCGCGACCTTGCAGTTGACCTGCGTCGATCCCGCGTCCCAGCTCTCCTGTTCGCGCACGTCCCAGGTGAGGATCAGCTTCTTCGCGCCGAGATCCGCGCCGCCGGTGTACTCGGTGACGGCGTTCGAACACTCCGTGTCGAGCCAGGCCTTCTGGTCGTCCTGGGAGGGGTAGCCGTCGGTGAACTTCGTCTTGAGGTCGAGTTTGGCGACGATCTCGTACGCATGTGGCTTCGCGCAGTCGATCGGGTCGCCGACGCTTTTGCCCAGCAGCGCCAGGCAGGTGCCCGGCTCCCAGACCAGCGACTGGTTCTGCGACTTCGCCGGGCCGGTGGTCGGCTGCAGCTTGCCGCCGGGGCCCGCCCACTGCAGCCCGCAGCGGAGCTGGCGGTCGCCGTCGGCCCACTGGGGGGCAGTCGGGCGCAGGAGGTTGAGCGTCAGCTTTCCGTAAGGATCGAGTTCGTGGCCGAGATACGGCTTGAGAGCGGCCGAGCACTTCGACTGCGAGATCTGCTGCCACTGCTCCGTCGACGGGCTCGGCGCGCCCTCCGGGTACTCGGCGCCGAGATCCACGATGCTGCTGACCTCGAACAGGTGCGGCTGCGCGCAGTCGATCTTGCGCGCGTCGCCCGCGTCGGGATTGCTCCAGTTCAGGCAGCTGCCGGGCGGGGAATGGAAGGCCTCCTGCGCGGCGGGGGAGAGCTTTCCGGAGCCGCCGCCCGCACCGCCCTCGGCGGATCCGCTCCAGGAAAACGTCACGCTGAGGGCGAGCGCGATGAGCGCGCCGAGGAACACACCGGCCATCACCAGCCTGGTGCGCAGCGTCTGCAGCGGGGAACGGAACCGTTCGGCGTCGGGAGACATCCACTCCATGATGCCCGCGCCGCCCACACTCTGCGCGTGCCGGGTGGCTAGTCTGGACATGGGTTCGCGGTGACGCCGATTACGGAGTGCTCTATGACGGATGAGAACAACCAGGGGGAACGCCCGCCGGAAGAGCCTGCCAAGCGCGGCTCGATGCGGTTCCAGGAAGAGGGCACTCAGGCTCGCCAGCCTTCGGTCGCCGAGCAGCGGGCGCGCCGTCAGGCCGTGGCCGACCTCGAACGCGAGGAGGCGGAGGCCGCCGAGGCGGACCGCGTCGCCAGCGGCAAGGCGGCGACCAAACGGAAGATCCTCATCGGCAGCGGCGTCACGGTCGGCCTCGTCGGCCTGATCGCGACGTTCTACACCGTCGCGAAGACCAACGACGTCACCGCGGTCTGCACGGACAGCGGTGGGACGGTGGTGGCCGACCAGACCTGCGACGAGAACACCCTCCGCAGTCAGGGTGCTCAGTACAACTCGTCCACCGGTTTCTGGGTCCTGCCGCTCTTCCTTGGCGGCGGTCAGTACCGCTACAACTACGGCGGTTCCGGCAACGTCGGCCAGCGGGTGTCCGGCGGCTCGTTCGACGCGCCGTCCTCGCGCACCAACGTCAGCACCAAATCGGGCACCTCCGTGCAGCGCGGCGGGTTCGGCATCAGCGGCAAGTCGGGGACCAGCGGCAAGTCCGGGACCAGCGGTGGCACCGGCGGCACCGGCAAGAGCGGGGGCTCGTAGGTGCACAGGGATTCCAGCGCGCCCAGGCGGGACTGGCAGCGCATCGTCGAAGAGCAGGGGCTTGTCTACGGCAGCCCGGCCCGCGACGAGCGCGGCAAGTCGCGCCCGTACTGGGACGAGTCGGTGCACTACGTCTTCTCGATGGACGAGATCCTCTCGATCGAGGCGGACGTCGAGCTGCTCCATTCGATGTGTCTCGAGGCCGTCGACAACGTCGTGACGACGGAGCAGTACCAGCGCTTCGGCATCCCGGAGTGGGTCTGGCCGCATATCGCGGAGTCGTGGAAGCGGCAGGATCCGCACGTCTACGGCCGGTTCGACCTGCGCTACGACGGCAGCGGCCCGGCCAAGATGCTGGA
This sequence comes from Amycolatopsis sp. H20-H5, assembly GCF_035828755.1. Classification (NCBI taxonomy): domain Bacteria; kingdom Bacillati; phylum Actinomycetota; class Actinomycetes; order Pseudonocardiales; family Pseudonocardiaceae; genus Amycolatopsis; species Amycolatopsis sp. H20-H5. The sequence goes on from NZ_JAYMZS010000039.1 coordinate 69,250, forward strand.
GTACAACGCCGACACCCCGACGACGCTGCTCGAGGCGTCGCTGCTGCAGTGGCACTGGAAGACCGACGTCTTCCCCGAGTCGGACCAGTGGAACTCGATCCACGAAAAGCTGGTCGAGCGCTGGGCCGAGATCGGCGAGAAGCTGCCGTCGAACGAGCTGCACTTCACCTGGTCGTCGGCGGATCCGACCGGTGAGGACCATGTCACCACGGCGTACCTGCAGGAGACCGCGGCCGAGGCCGGGCTCGACACCGTCGGCCTGGCGATCGAGGAGATCGGCTGGGACCCGGTGCTCAAGCGGTTCGTCGACCTCGAAGAGGCGCAGATGGCGACCGTGGTGAAGCTCTACCCGTGGGAATGGGTGGTCGACGAGGAGTTCGGCAAGTTCGCCATCGAGACGATGCCGAAGACCCTCTGGGTCGAGCCGCTGTGGAAGATGCTCCTGTCGAACAAGACGCTGCTGGCGGTCCTGTGGGAGAACTACCCAGGGCACCCCAACCTGCTGCCCGCGTTCGCCGACGACCCCGGCCTGCTGACCGAGTACGTCCGCAAGCCGAAGCTCGGCCGCGAGGGCGCGAACGTGCAGATCGTCGCCACCGGCTACGAGACCCAGACCGACGGCGTCTACGGCGCCGAGGGCTACGTCTACCAGGCGTTCGACCCACTGCCCGAGTTCCAGGGCTACCGCCCGGCACTCGGCGCGTGGATCGTCGGCGACCAGGCGGCCGGCCTGGGCATCCGCGAGACCGCGGGCCTGGTGACCGACGACGGGGCCGCGTTCGTCCCCCACCGCATCCCCGAGGCGTGATCAAAGCTTTCCCAGCGTGAGATGAACGGTCCGTTTATGGCGTTTTCCGCCCTGAACGGTCCGTTCATCGCATCCGCGTCGGCGAGTGTCGGTGGGATCCGGCACAATCCACTCGCGACCTGCTCCGAGCTGCTCGAACTCTCTGGGAGAACCTGTGACGACCACCCTTGCGCTGTCCGATACGTTCGGTTCCGAACTCGTCCGCGGGATCGGCGCGATCCTGCTCTACGGCGTCGTCGGCCTGCTGCTGATGTTCGCCGGGTTCTGGGCGATCGACTGGACCACGCCCGGCAAGCTCGCGCAGCTGGTGACCCGCGGCCTGCCCAACGCGGTGATCGTCACCGCGTCCGGTCTGCTGTCGATGGCGTTCATCGTGGTGGTCGCCATCGCCAACTCGGCGAGCGACCTGACTGAGGGTCTCATCACGTCGCTGGTCTACGGCCTGGTCGGCATCGTCGTGCAGGTGCTGGCCGTGCGGCTGCTGGAATGGGCGACCCGCATCGATGTGGGCTCCACGATCGAGAGCGAGAAGTTCGCCCCGGCCAGCATCGTGGTCGCCGCGGCGCACATCGCGCTGGGCCTCGTGGTGGCGGTCGGGATCTCCTAAGCACTACCGTCGGGTAGGTGCGCCTACTAAGGACACCGGAAGACCGGTTCTCGGACCTGCCCGACTTCGACTTCGACCCCCGCTACGCGGAGATCGCCGACCCGCACGGCGGGCTGATCAGAGTGGGTTACGTCGAGGCGGGCCCCGCCGACGGACCGCCCGTGCTCCTGCTCCACGGCGAGCCCACCTGGTCGTACCTCTACCGCAAGATGCTGCCGGTGCTGGCCGCGGCCGGGCTGCGCGCGATCGCGCCCGACCTGGTCGGCTTCGGCCGCTCGGACAAGCCGGGTGACATCGCCGACCACAGCTACGCCCGGCACGTCGCCTGGCTGCGCGCCTTCGCTTTCGAGGCGCTCGACCTGCACGACGTCACGCTCGTCGGGCAGGACTGGGGCGGTCTGATCGGGCTGCGCCTGGTCGCCGAGAACCCGGACCGGTTCGCCCGCGTGGTCGCGGCGAACACCGGCCTGCCGACCGGCGACGCCGACATGCCACCGTCGTGGTGGGCCTTCCACGACGCGGTGGAGAACGCCCAGGTGCTCGACCTCGGCCGGTTCGTGCAGTCGGGCACGAAGATGAAACTGTCGCCGGACGAGCGCGCCGCCTACGACGCCCCCTACCCGAACGAGATGTACAAGGCTGGCCCGCGCGCGATGCCCGCGCTGGTGCCGACGAGGCCGGACGACCCGGCGTCCGAGGCCAACCGCGCGGCCTGGAAGACGCTCACCGAGCTGGACATCCCGTTCCTGTGCGCGTTCTCCGACTCGGACCCGATCACCGGCCCGATGGCCCCGATCCTGCGCCGCTCGATGAAGGGCGCCGCGGGCCTGGACCACCCGACGATCACCGACGCCGGCCACTTCCTCCAGGAGGACGCCGGGGTCCAGCTCGCCGAGCACATCGCGCGGTTCGTCCGCGCGTAGGTGTCATGAAAGGGTCTTTCCGGGCAAAAAGTGTCCGGAAAGACCCTTTCATGACACTCGGGAGCGTTAGGCGAGAGCTGTGTGGGTCGCCTCGAGGGCGTCCGTGAGGATGGCCAGGCCCTCGCGGGTCTCGTCGGCGGTCAGGGTCATCGGGGGGGCGATGCGGACGACGTTGCCGTGCAGGCCGCCCTTGCCGATCAGGAGGCCGCGGGCCTTGGTCTCCTCCATCATCCGGGCCGCCGCGCGCACGTTGGGGGTCGTGCCGCCCGGCTCGATCAGCTCGACGCCGATCATCAGGCCCTTGCCGCGGACCTCGCCGATCAGCGGGTTCGACAGCGCGCGCAGGCCGGTCAGGAGCTCGGCGCCGCGAGCCGCCGTGTTGGCCTGCAGGTCGTGGTCGGCGATGTAGTCGAGGACCGCCGTCGCGCCCGCCATGGAAACCGGGTTTCCACCGAAGGTCGAGATCGAGCTGGCCGTGAAGCAGTCCATCAGGTCGCCGCGGGCGACCAGGCCGCCGACCGCGAGGCCGTTGCCGAGGCCCTTGGCGAACGTCATCGCGTCCGGGGTCACGCCGTGCGCGTCGATGCCCCAGAAGTGTTCGCCGGTGCGGCCCCAGCCGGTCTGGACCTCGTCGGAGATGAACAGGATCCCGTAGGAGTCGAGGACTTCCTTCATGGCTGCGAACAGGCCGTCCGGCGGGGAGCTGAAGCCGCCGACGCCCTGGATCGGCTCGGCGATCATGCAGGCGACGTCGCCGGAGGTGCCGGTCTGCAGGACGTCGACCAGGTCCGCGACGCAGGCGTCGATGTACGCCGCGTCGGACAGGTCGCGGAACGGGCTGCGGTAGCGGTAGCCGCCGTGCACGTAGCTCACCTTGAGCGGGCTGAGCGCCGACGTCGACCAGCCGCGGTTGCCGGTGATGCCGACCGTCGCGAACGACCGGCCGTGGTACGAGTTGCGCAGCGCCAGCACCTGGTTGCTGCGGCGGTACTGGCTCGCGAGCATCAGTGCGGTGTCGTTGGCCTCGCTGCCGGAGTTCGTGAAGAACACCTTCGCGTCCGGGATGTTCGACAGTTTCGCGATGCGCTCGGCGAGCTCCACCTGCGAGCGGATCAGGTACAGCGTCGAGGTGTGCAGGATGCCGGTGTCGAGCTGCTTGCGGACGGCGTCGCTGATCTCGGCGACGTCGTAGCCCATCGCGTTGGTCAGGATCCCGGCGAAGAAGTCGAGGTAGCTGCGGCCTTCGCTGTCGACGACGCGGCGGTCCTGCGCGTGCACGATCTCGATCGGCTCGTCGTAGTACAGCGCCATCCAGGACGGCAGTACCGCCTTGTGCCGGGCCACCAGATCCGCGTCGGTCATCGGCTTTTCTCCGTCCGTGCAGGGATGTCGGCCCAGTATGGGTAGCGGGGGAAAAGGCCGACAACGATCAGACTGTCGGTGTCTGGACGCCCACCCGCACAGTGTGTGCGTTGCCTGCGACTACCCTCTCTTCTCGTGATCGACCCTCGGACGCTGCGCGATGACCCGGAAAGTGTGCGTGCCTCACAGCGCGCTCGTGGTGAAGACGAAGGGGTGGTCGACAAGCTGCTGTCTCTCGACACCAGTCGCCGCTCCGCGATCGCCGCCGCGGACAAGCTGCGCGCTGAGCAGAAGGCGCTGAGCAAGCTCATCCCGAAGGCCTCCGGTGAGGAGCGGGCGGAGCTGCTCACCCGCGGCAAGGACCTCTCCGCCCAGGTCAAGGCGGCCGAGGTCGAGCAGAACCAGGCTTCGGAGGAGTTCGACCAGCTGCACCGGGCGCTGCCGAACCTCGTCCACCCGGACGCGCCGGTCGGCGGCGAGGACGACTTCACCGTGGTCAAGCACGTCGGCGAGCCGACCAAGTTCGACTTCGAGCCGAAGGACCACCTGGAGCTCATGGAGAGCTTCGGCGCGGTCGACATGGCGCGCGGCGCCAAGGTGTCCGGCTCGCGGTTCTACTTCCTCACCGGCATCGGCGCCCAGCTGCAGCTCGGCCTGCTCAACATGGCGATCGCGCAGGCGCTGGAGAACGACTTCGTCCCGATGATCACCCCGTCGCTGGTGCGGCCGGAGATCATGGCGGGCACCGGTTTCCTCGGCGCGCACGATTCCGAGGTCTACCGGCTGCGCGACGACGACCTGTTCCTGGTCGGCACCTCGGAGGTCCCGCTCGCCGGGTTCCACGCCGACGAGATCCTCGACCTCTCGGACGGCCCGAAGCGCTACGCGGGCTGGTCGTCCTGCTACCGCCGCGAGGCCGGGGCGGCGGGCAAGGACACCCGCGGCATCATCCGCGTGCACCAGTTCGACAAGGTCGAGATGTTCGTCTACACCCGTCCGGAGGACGCCGAGGCCGAGCACCAGCGGCTGCTGGGCTGGGAAGAGCAGATGCTCGCCAAGATCGACGTCCCCTACCGGGTGATCGACACGGCCACCGGCGACCTGGGCGTCTCGGCGCACCGCAAGTTCGACTGCGAGGCCTGGGTGCCCACCCAGGACGCTTACCGCGAGCTGACCTCGACGTCCAACTGCACGACGTTCCAGGCCCGCCGCCTCGGCATCCGCCACCGTGACCAGAACGGCAAGCCGCAGATCCTCGCGACCCTCAACGGGACGCTGGCGACCACCCGCTGGATCGTCGCGATCCTGGAGAACCACCAGCTCGAAGACGGGTCCGTGCGGGTCCCGGAGGCCTTGCGGCCCTTCGTCGGCGGGCGTGAGGTGCTGACCCCGCTCGTGAAGAAGTAGCGGCTCGGATGGGGTTCGGCGGCCGGGCCGCGGCGCTGGCCGCGGTCCTCCTGCTCGGCGGGTGCGCGACGACGGTCAC
>NZ_JAYMZS010000040.1:0-74100 GCF_035828755.1 Amycolatopsis sp. H20-H5
GGCGAGGACGGTCCTTGCGCACTGGACCGGGCACTACATCTTCAACGTCGACATCACGTCGAACCTCCTTCGATGCATGCTGCTGTACTCATGCGACTTCGTGTCGCACGGCGATGTTGAGCCAGGATCCGTGTTTGGGGGTGTGGTGGATCTCCAGGCGCTGAGCCAGGCTGAAGGCTTCGCCGGGTTCGTATGCTTCATAGAGCGAGGCGATGCCGTGGGTATTGAGGTTGTCCATGACCAGTACGACGGTTTCGGCGTCGGGGTAGTCGACGGTGAGTAGTTCTTTGACCTGCCCGGCCCAGTCGATCCTGGTGCGTCGGGAGAGGGCGTGCACCCGGCGCCAGCCGCGCAGGGGTTCGACCCACACGAAGATCGAGCAGGTGCCGCAGCGGACGTACTCGCTGTCTTCTTTGCGATCCTGGCCGGGCCCGGCGGGGATCGGGTCGCGGACCTGGCCGAGGAGCTGGTAGGGCTTCTCGTCCATGCAGACCACGGGACGGGCGGGGTCGTAGGGCCGGGCGTAGACCGCCAGCACATCTTCCATGCGGGCAGCGAACTCCGCGTTCGCCCGTGGTGGGATGGTCCAGCATTTTTTCAGATGAGGACGCAGTTCCGTTTTTTTAGGACCCGGCCGATGGTGGAGTGATCCAGGTTCGGGATGTCCTCGGTGAGCGCGACGTGTTTCTCCAGCAGTCGCAGTGACCACCGGGCGTGCCCCGCCGGCGGCTGCGAGCACGCCAGGGCGATCAGCCGTGCCTCAACCTCGCCGGTGACCTGCGAGGGCACCGGCGGAAGCTCACGCGGTTTGCGCCCGATCGTGGTCAGCACGTCGTCGCCGGTCTCGTCGAACCGCTTTGCAATCGCCAGCACGGTATTCACCGTGACCGCGATCCGATCCGCGATCACCACCCGATCGGCCACCGGGCCGGCGTTCTCATTCAGCTCCAGCAGCACCCGAGCCCGCATGATCATCCGCGCCGGGTGAGCGCCGGACGAGGTCAGCTTGGCCAAGAACTCACGATCGACAGCCGACAAACCGATCGTGAACACCTTCGGACGAGGCATCGTGAGGGCATCCTCTCAGCAGAAATCGTGCACTGCCAAGAACTCCTACACCAAATACATCCAGACTTAGCGGCGACAGTCTACTAGGAGAGATGACGATGGAGAGTTCACGAGCAATAGTCAAGACCTGTGGATGAAGATCTTTTAGGCGGCTTCCGGTCGGTGATGGTCGTCGGGTCGCTCGACGAGCTTGCCGTTGACGAACGTGGCGCCGGCGCGAACGACCGCGACCAGGTGCGGGCCGTTCACCTCGCGCCAGCGGTCCTGCGCGGCCTCGATCAGCTTGAACGCCATCGCCAACCCGGCCGCCCGCGATCCGGGCCCGCGGGTGATCTTCGTGCGGTGCCGGACAGTGGCGAAAATCGACTCGATCGGGTTGGTAGTGCGCAGGTGAATCCAGTGCTCGGTCGGGAAGTCATAGACCGCTAGAAGCACCTCGATGTCGTCGTTGATCTTCGCGACGGCCGTGGGGAACTTCGCCCCGTAGGCCGCCGTGAAGGCGGTCACGGCGTCGACGGCGTGCCGGCGGTCCTCGGCGTTCCAGATCTCGGCCAGGGCCTTCTTCGCCCCCGGATGCGCCGAGCGCGGGAGGGCCCGAGCACGTTGGCGATCTTGTGGAACCAGCAGCGCTGCTCCCGGGTTGCGGGGAACACTTCGCGCAGCGCCCCAGAACCCGAGCGCGCCGTCCCCGACCGCGAGCACCAGCGCCGACATTCCGCGCCGCGCGCAGTCGCGCAGCAGGTCCGCCCACGACTCGACCGACTCGTGGTAGCCGTCGGTGAGCGCGATCAGTTCCTTGCGCCGGTCGGCGCGCACCCCGATCAAGCACCAGCAGGCACAACTTGTGCTCCTCGAGGCGAATGTTGACGTGGATCCCGTCGGCCCACAGGTACACGTAGTCCACATGCGACAGATCCCGGGTGGCGAACGTGGCTTGCTCGGCCTTCCAGGCCTCGGTCAGCTTCGTGATCACCGATGCCGAGAGCCCGGCGGTGGATCCGAGGAACTGGCCGAGCGCTGGCACGAAATCCCCAGTGGACAGGCCGTGCAGGTAGAGCAGCGGCAGCACCTCGGTGATCTTCGGAGTCTAGCGGCACCACGGCGGGAGGATCGCGGAGGAGAACCTCGCTCGCTCGCTCGTCTCCGGGTCGACCCGGCGGTCGTTGACCCGAGGCACGGTCACCTCGACAGCGCCGGTGCTGGTGAGGACCTCACGGGGCTGGTGGCTGCCGTTGCGCACCACCACCAGCCGGCGACCGTCGGCGTCGCGGTCGGTGGTGAACCGGGCGATGTAGTCGTCGACCTCGGCCAGCAGGGCTTCAGCCAGCATCCGCCGGGCGCCTTCCCGGACCAGCTCGTCGATCAGAGCCGGCGAGCTGCCGTCCTGGCGGGGTTCATCGGCGTCGGCAGCTCCAGGAACTGCGGTGAGCACGGGTCGTACCCTTCCGACCGGCGTTCCAGCGCCGATCTTGCTTGAGAGCCTCAAGATCACCGGAAGGGTACGACCCCTCCAGGGCATCCACAGGTTTCAAGCATTGCTCAGAGTTCACCCACGCCGGCTGACAAGTCGGTTGCGTCGGTAGTCGAGAAGGTGCGCGTGATCGGCCCCGCCCTCCGTGAGCGTGCCCTGAAAGCTGAGCGTGCTGGCCGCCTCTCGGATGAGACGATTGCAGATCTCGATGCCACCGGAGCTTTCAGCATTGCCACCCCGAAGGAGTTCGGCGGCTTCGAACTGCCGGTGACCCAGCTGGCCGAGGTGATCACCGAGGTCTCGAAGTGGGATGGTTCCTGTGGGTGGGTCGTCTGGGTCGGGGCGACCACGAACTGGATCCCGGTGGGGCTCGATAAGCGAGTCATCGAAGAGGTGTGTGACCAGGCCTGGGTCGGACCACGCGTGTCTGGCACAGATCACCATCCGGGCACCCTCGGTCGAGCGCGACGCGTCGAGGACGGATGGATCGTGCCGGGCGGGACCGTGGCGGTTTGCGACCAACTCCCTGTGGACGCCGTTCACGAACCTCGGCTGCATCAGCGAGGAAAACGGACATAGGTCGCTTATCGGCCTGCGTGTCCCTGCAGATCAATTGGAGCACCTCGACGACTGGTCGCCCGCCGGCATGCGGGGGACCGGGAGCGGCTCGGTACGGCTGGTCAACGACGAGGTCTTCGTCCCCCAACACCGCGCCGTGGTCTTCGGTGACGCGACCTTCGGCAATCGGGAGACCGGGCTGGCCGGGTCGATCTGGAAGGCACCTGCCCGAGGACAGTCGTTCAGCCTGATGACGGCCATGTCGGTCGGCATCGCCCGTGGAGCGTTGGAACGATTCATTGAGCGAGCGGCAGGCCGTCCGGTTCGCGGAACTGTCTACAAGGAGCAGCTCGAGGCGCCGATGACGCATCTCATGCTGTCGGAGGTGCATCCCAAGATCCGGTCTGCGCCGCTGATCGCTGACACCAAGCCGAGGCCCGCCGAACCCATGTCCGACAACGACTCCGACTACAAACGTTAGTGATCTAGCCCTGTAGTACTAGGGCGCATGACTGCCGAAGGGCCTTCACTTGTCGCGGCTGATCGCCGCTCGACTGTGCTGGAGTCGGCGCTGGTGACGTTCGGTCGGTATGGGTATCGCAAGGCGTCGATGGATCAGGTGGCGCAGGACGCGGGCATCTCCCGTCCCGGGGCTGTACTTCATGTTCGCCTCGAAGGAGGAGCTGTTCCGTTCCGCAGTGTCGAGGGCGCTGGAGCACGACCTGGCGGAGGCCGCGGCCTCTCTTCGCGACACCGACCTCCCCCTGGCAGCGCGTCTACTGGAGGCCTTCGACCACTGGGCGGAGCGGTACGTCGGGCCGTTGGTCCGGGACATCGCCGGCGTCGTCGAGGACAACCCGGACCTGTTGGGCTCGCTTGCCACCACCGCCGTCGCGGCTGCGGTCCCGCAGCCCAGGACGACAGCCGACCAGCTGGTGCAGACCCTCATCAGCACGTCGATCGGCATCAAGCAGCAGGTCAACACGCGTGAGGAGTACCTCGCCCGTATGACCGTCGCGATCGGCCTGAGCCTGCGCTGAGGCAACGCGCACAGGGGTTCACGGGCAGCTCGCGTACCCGACGCGACTTCCTGGTGTCGAACCCGACAGGTGGGCCTGCCTGGTCAGTGGGCGGTGTTGGCGGCCTGTCGGACCGCGGTGGGGAGGCGACCGCGGTCGAAGACGGTGTGGCCGTTGGCCTGTGCCCATCGTCGGATGGTGGTGGTGTGGGTGCTATCGGGAGGCGTAGACGAGGGTGTCGGGCTCGAGGAGCGGCACCAGCGCGTGCCCGTCCATGTCGCGGCGGATGGTCACCCCGGCCCTGGTCCGCGACTTCAGCATGCCGAACCAGCAGAGCAGCCCGGTGATCAGCAGACCGACGGTGACGATGTTCGCGTCCGTAGCGGTCGGCCAGGCCCGTGGCTACCCGAGGCGAGCGCACCGAAGATGGAGCCGACGACGCTGATGTTGACGAAGTACACAGAACAACGGCGCCGAGGTGTAGCAGGCCGCCGCCGACGCCCAATGGAAACACCACTTCTGGATCATGGGCCCCAGGCCAGCTCCTGTTCATCCCCTCGTTGTCGTGTCCGGAATCGCTCCGGGCCTCTATCGACGAGCGCGAACGGGGGAGCACGGTGGCTCAGACAGTGTCCAGCCACGAGTTGATGTGGGCGTCGTGCTGTCCGCGCAGCGGGGGAGCCGTGTGGGTCTGGCGGGCGGTGTTCCTGCCGTGGAGGTCCTCCAGTCGCACTGGCGGTCCCGGGAGCTGGACAGTCCCCAATGTGGGGTGGTCAACGTTGATGATGAGTCCCTGGCTGCGGGTCTGTTCCCACGTGTAGACCTGATCCAAGGTGCGGACCTTCCCCGACGGGACCCTCGCCGCGGCGAGGCGAGCGAGCCACTCCGCCGAGCTCCTCGCCTGCAACTCGGTCTCCAGCATGGTGATGCTCCGGTCGGTGCTGGACCCGGCTGCGGGCTGTCGCGAAGCGCGGGTCAGCTGGGTCGAGCCCGGTCTCGACCGCGAGCGGTCGAGACCGGGCTCGACCGCTCGCGCGTGCCATTGGACGTCGTTGCCGATAGCAATCTGGATCGTGCCGTCTTGCGTGACGAATGCCCCGTACGGGGCGATGGCGGGGTGGTGGTTGCCCATGGCGCGTGGGACTTCGCCGGCCACCGTCCACCGGGTGTCCTGGAATGCGTGTACTCCGACGAGTGCCGCCAGCAGAGACGTCCGGACAACCGTGCCGTGTCCCGTACGGGCCCGGTCGGTTAGCGCCGAGACCACCCCGAACGCCCCGTACAATTCCTGCGAGTAGGTCACCGATGGGCACCCCGACCTTCGTGGGGTGGTCGGGGTCGGCGCCGGTCAGGGACATCAGTCCTGCTTCGCCCTGGGCGATCTGGTCGTAGCCCGCGCGACCGCCTTCGGGTCCGTCGTGCCCGAAGCCGCTGATGGACAACAACACCAGGCGGGGGTTCAGCTCGTTGAGGCGGTCAATGCTGAAGCTAAGGCGATCCATGGCCCCTGGCCGGAAGTTCTCCACGAGGACGTCCGCCCGCTCGACGAGCCGCTCGAGTCCGCGGCGTCCCTCGTCGGACTTCAGGTCGAGCTGGACCGACTCCTTGTTGCGGTTGGCACATAGGAAGTACGTCGAGACGGGCTCGTCGTCCGGTCCGACGAACGGTGGACCCCAGTGGCGGGGACTCGTTGCCGACGCCAGGCGATTCCACCTTGATGACGCGGGCGCCCATGTCGCCGAGCATCATGGTGGCGTGGGGCCCGGCTAGGGCACGGCTGAGGTCGACGACGACGGTGCCGCTCAGCGGCCCGGTCGCGATTGCCGCGGTCACGGCCGCCGCCGCGGGTACCTGTGCGCCTCGAGTGTGGCGACCACCGGGTCGGTCGGGGAGCTGGCGCTGGCGGGTGTGTCGGAGTGGTTCACAGCTCTCCTGAGAGTTGGACCCGGTGAGGCCTCACTAGGTCTGGTGGTAGGCGGATGGTCGGTCGACGTTGCGGCCGGCGTTCGGAGGGTCGGCCGTCGCCACCAGTGGCCTTCATGATCAGTGCTGCGCCTGGACGGGCAGCTGCAGGTAGGAGGCGTGCTGACCGCCGGTGTGGATGACGTGCGCACCGGCGTTGACGGGCACATACTCACGGATTCCGGGCATGAGGGTCCCCAGCAGGTTGCGGGCGCTGACGACGAACCGCAGCTGCTCGCCGGTGGAGAAGTCCAGGCCGAGGGGGAGCAGGTCGATCTCCACATCGACAACCTCGCCCGGGGCGAGTTTCTCGACCCGGTCGAAGCTGTGGGCGGGGACGTCCTCGGTGGACAGGTCCAAGTCGAGGTGGCGGGCCGAGACGCGCAGCCGCCCGTCGGAGCCCTTGTACTTCAGGATTGTGGCGCCGTGGTCGGTGAGGTCGTGCGCCATGGCGCTCCGGTTGGGCACGGTGAAGGCTTGCAGTGGTGTTCCGTGGGCGTCGAGCTTCTGAACCAGCACAAACAGGTCCATGTCGTCGGCGCCGCGCGCCTCGACCCACAGGTGGGCCTTGGGGTACCCGACCAGGACGGTGTCGTGGTCGAAGCGGGTGAGGAACGAGACCGCGTCCGGGTTGCGGGTGACGTCGTAGGCCACCTCTGCCGCGTCGGCCGGTGCCGTCGTGACCAACGATCGGGAGCGTCCGTCGAGGTAGTACCTCGTCGAGGTCACGTCCGTGGGTGGAAACTCCTTGGCGGGTAGGCCGACCTGGTCACCGCCGTGGAGGTCCAGGACGGAGTAGCGGACACGGGGCGTCTGCTCCCAACCGTTGTCGACGTCTTTGAGGTAGTGGTCGAAGAAGCGGCGCAGGTCCTCCACGTTGGCCTCGTCGTAGTAGTCGGGCCACTCCTGGGTGTTGTGGATGCGCAGCCACTTGTCTTCCGATGCCATCCGTCGCCAGGCGCGGAAGGTGCCGGCGGTGTGCAGGGTGTTGGAGTAGCTGGCCACGACGTAGGCCGGCACGGTGATTCGGTCAAAGGCTGGGATCTTGTCCGCCCACAGCTCGTCCAGGAGCGGGTGCTGTTCGACCTCGGTGAGAATGTCTTCCTTGTGACTCTTCCCGAAGAAACTGCCTTCCTGCATCAGCTGGGCGAAGCCGGTGTCGGGCATGCCACCGCGCCGCACGAGGTCGCGATAGACGTCGCTGACGCCCTCCCACGGGTTGATCGCCGCCAGGTGGGGCGGCTGCTCGGCGGCGGTGAACCACTGCGCGACGGCGAGGTAGGAGGTACCGCTCATCCCGACCTTGCCGGTGCACCAGTCCTGCTCCGCCAGCCACTCGACGAGGTCGTAACAGTCACGGCCCTCCTGGCGGTCCCACAGCACGCTGTCGCCCTCGGAGTCGACCGCTCCGCGGGTGTCGGGGTTGCAGATCGCGTAGCCCTGCGCGCACCAGTACGCCGGGTCCGGGGCCTCGAACTTCTCCAGCCCGGACACGGTGTCGTTGCCCAGCCCGACGAGGCCGAAGACGCCCATCACGCTCATGGAGCTGCCCTGGCCCTTGCCGTAGGGGCTGTAGCCCACCAGGACCGGCACCGGCTCGGTCCCGGTGGGGCGGAACACGTCGACGTAGATGGTCACACCGTCCCGCAGCTGGACGGCGACGTCCTTCTCAAACACGATGTCGACGGGCAGTGCGCGGAACTGGGGGGCGACCTGGTGGCCCGCCGGCAGGGTGCGGGTGCCTGGCTCGAAGGCGGTCAGCAGACCGGTCCGGGCAGCGGGCAGGGGCTGGGAGGGCACGTACACCTTGAGGTCGTCGGTCATCATTGGGCTCCTTCTCGTGGGCCGGGGCCGGCAGAGCCCTCAGCATCGGTGGGTCGGTGGCGCTGATCGTTGGCGACGACCGGGTTGGTCAGGAGGCCCAGTCGCTCGATCTCGACCTCGACGGTGTCACCGGGGTGCAGCAGCCAGGGCGGGGTGCGGGCGTAGCCCACCCCGGAGGGGGTGCCGGTGGCCAGCAGGTCACCCGGGCGCAGGGTGAGGGTGTGGGAGACCAGGGAGAGGGTGTCCCCCACGGTGTAGACCATCTCGGCGGTGGACCCGTCCTGCACGAGCTCACCGTTGACCCGGGTTTGCACGCGCAGCCCGTCGCGAAGGTCGCCGACCTCGCCGGCGGGGACCAGCGGCCCCAGCGGGCCGGAGTTGTCGCCGTTCTTGCCCAGGATCCACTGGCTGGTGAGCTTCTGCGCCCGGCGGGAGGTCACGTCGTTGAACGTCGAGTAGCCCACGACGGCGGCCAGGGCTTGCTCGGGGGTGGCGTCGACGAGGGTGTCGCCGACGTAGGCCACGACCTCACCCTCCCAGTCCACACCGTCCTCGTTCGACGGCACCGGGATCGGGGCGCCCCCCACGGTGAGCGAGGGGGTCCAGCGGGCGAACAGCGACGGGTGAGCGGGCAGCTCCTTGTCGGCGGAGGTGCCCTCGGCGACGTGGCGGAGGTAGTTCAGCCCGATGCAGATCACCCGGGCGCCGGGCAGGACCGGGGGCACCTGCTGCACATCGGCCAGCGCGACAATGTCCCCTGCCGGGATCTGGGTGAGCAGGCTTGCGACGTCGGCCCAGAACTGCCCGAGCCCGGCCAGTACGGTGACCTGGGTGCCGTCCTCGGACAGGGCCGCGACCTCGACCGGTCCGCGGTCGCGGCGGATGCCCACAATCCTCACTGGCGCTGCCCTGCGTGGGGGGTGTCGAGGTGGTGCTGCAGGAGCAGGTCTTCGGCGAAGTCGTGGGAGGGGGACCGCCACACGCTGTGCACGTGGTTGGCGTCGTCCTCGGCGTTGTCGAACTCCACCAGGGTGGCCCCACCCTGGATGCGGAAGTAGTGCGGCTTCTCGATGGTGGTGGCTCCGGCCCAAGCGAAATGCAGCTCCTCGACCCCGCCGACGGCGGCGATACGATCCATCTCGACGCCGACCAGACCGGGCCGGGCGCGGTGCACGAAGCTCGCAAGCAGCCCGTCGAAGGTGACGCGCTGGGTGGGGGAGAGGTCACCGGTGCGGATGCCGCGGGGGTGGTCGCGGAAATAGGCCAGCGCCCGGCGGTCCTCGTCGGTGATCATGGCATCGCGGCGGCCAACGCCGTGGTGGTCCGGATACTCCACCTCGCTGATGCGGGCCACGGTGCGGGTGACGAAGTCCGCCGGCGGCGTCGGGTGGATGACCGCCTCGGTGCGCTGGGCGTCGGTGAGCTGGTCGAGCAGGGCGAACGCGGCGTCCTCCTCCTCGCCGAGGATGCGGAACGGGCCGATGCGGGCCGGTTCGGCGCCGAGCAGGAACGGGGTGGTGGTGAGCAGGTCCCCGTCGACGACGGTGACGTTGAGCGACAGGTGGTGCCCGACCAGGCGCCAACCCCATGTCGTGTCGGGCTGGGGCTGCCCGAAGAACGTCAGGAAGTAACCCCGGGCATCACGGAAGGTGGTGGCGACGTGCCCGAACACCGGCAGGTTCAGCTCACGCAACACGTGTTCGTTGCTCATCACCTGCACCACCCGGGCGTAGGCCGGCAGCGACATCGACTCCACGATCAGCCGGTGGGCCAGCACCTCCTGGGAGCGGGTCAACGCCCCCAAGGCCACGCCGTGCCGGCCGGACTCGGGCAGGAAGTTCCAGTGTGTGCGGCCGGGGTCGTCGTGCGGGAGCAAGATCTGCGCCCGTTGGACACCGTCCAGGCTGTCGAACAGGCCCATCGCGGCGAAGGTGACCACGGTGGCGTCGAACGACCCGTCGTCGCGGGGCAGGTGTGCGGCGGGCAGGTCGGTCATGTGGTGGCCGGTCGGATGACGAGCATGCTGGCCGGCAGTGCGCTGCGGTTGGCCACCTGACGGACGGTGCCCGCCGTGAAGTGCACCGAGTCGTAGGGGTGCAGGGTGGCCTCCTGCTCGTCGCTGATCATCACCAGCTCACCGCTGAGCAGGACGTACACGGTCTCGACCAGCTGGGGGCTCATGTCGGCCTCCCCACCGGGCAGGTAGTGCGAGAGGACGACGGTCACCTGCTCGGTGGGGGTGTCGCGCCCGCCTTGCAGTCGCAGCGGGCCGACGCCGCTGTGCCCGGAGGGGGCGAAGGCCTCAGCGTCGGCCAGCCGGGTGATGCGCATGCTCATCGCGGTCGGTTCCTTTCGGTGATGACGGGCTGGAGCGTGCGGCGCAGCCCCGAGACGAGGGTCGGGGCTGCGGCGTGGTCGCCGGCGCCGTAGACGTAGAAGTCCGGCCGGGACAGGAACACGTCGCAGCCGTGCCGGGTGAACCACCGCTCGTAGGCCCCGTCGACGTCGCACACAGGGCCCGTCGGGGACATGTCGGTGAGGCTGCCGCCGATCCGCTGGAACCAGGCTGCGGTTTCGGCATCGAGCAGAGCGCAGGGGTCACCTACCCGGCTGACGAGCTGCCACTGGCCGCCGACGACGTCGTCGAACAACCCGGTCCGGTCGCCGACGGTGACGCGACCTTGCGGAGCCAGCCGACCCTCGACGTCCCGGCTGGGTACGGTGATCGAGGGGTGGCCGAGCCGGGGGTGGGGTGGTTCGGTGGTCGCAGTGGGGTCGGCCATCTGCTGCCGCATGTCGGCGTCGCGGGCGGCGGCGCGTTGCGGGTCGAGCTCGCAGATGACGCGACCGGCCGCGACGGCTTCGTCGATGATCTCCCGGACGTGGCCGGAGCGTTCGGGGCCGTAGCTGTCTAGCACCGTCGGGTCGGCCAGTCCTGCGTGCACCATGCTCAGACGCCAGGTCAGGGCGCGGGCATCGCGCAGGCCCGCGCACAGTCCCTGCCCCATGAACGGGGGCATGAGGTGCGCGGCGTCGCCGACGAGGAACGTGTCGCCCACTCGCCACGTCTGCGCCCACCGGCCGCGGAAGGTGTAGACGGCGTGCCGCTCCAGCTCGGCTGTCTCGGGTGTCACCCCCCATGGGGCCATGAGAGCCCAGGCTGTATCTTCCCGGGCGAGCTCCTCCGGTGTCACCTCAGCAAGGCGCATAAACTCGAAGCGTCGCCGCCCCGGGCCGCTGTTCACCGCGGTCGTGGGTTGCCGTGGGTCGCAGTACTGCACGACGAAGGCGTCCCACGACTCCTCGGCCAGGGGCCGGTAGTCCACGACCAGCCAGTCGGCCTCGAAACCCGAGTCACCCACCTCGATTCCGAGGTGGGTGCGCACCGGGCTGTTGGCCCCGTCGGCGCCGACGAGCCAGCGGCTGCGCACCGAGACCACCGCGGTGTGGCTGTCGGTGGCCGCCAGCTGCGTCACCGCGCGGCCTTCTTCGTCCTGGGTGCTGGAGGTGAAGGTCCACCCCCGGTGCACGGTCACACCCGGCGTGGCGATGGCGGCGGCCTCCAGGACGGCCTCAAGGTCCGGTTGGTAGAAGCCGTTGGTGTTGGCCCACCCCGACTCGGCCGGGCGGTTCCAGTCGATCGCCTGGAGCAGCTCGCCGTCGCCGTTGCGGAACTGGTAGCCGCCGCGCTCTCCCCGGGAGGGTTCGAAGAGGTGCTCGTGGTCGGCCATGATCCCGGCGGCCTGCAGGATGCGCAGCGATTCGTGGTCGATGGTGCAGGCCCGCGGCAGCGGGTACTGGCGGGGCCACCGCTCGACGACGGACACCTGCAGGCCGGCGTGACCCAGCAGGATGGCGGTCAGCAGGCCGACCGGGCCCCCACCGACGACGAGGCAGTCGACGTCGGTGGGCGGTCCCTGCTGCGGCGCCGGTGAGGTCGCGATCATGCTCGGGTCTTGCTTGCAGGCGCGAGCAGGTGCTTGTTGGGCAGGACGACGCACTTGGCGTGGGGTGAGGCCGCTTGCTCCCGCCACGCTGCGGGGAGCTTGTCGAGGCCGAAGGTGCGGGTTGGCACCTGCAGCTGGCCGTCGGCAAGGGCGGCCCACAGCCAGCTCAGCGCCGGCTGCTTCGCAGCCAGGGCGAGGTGCAGGCCGGCGAAGCCGAACAGGGTGAGCTGCTTGCCGCGTAGCAACCCGGCCGGGAGCTGCGCGGTGGGACCGGCGAGGTTGCCGATGTTCACCAGCCGCGCCCGTGGTGCGCAGACCTGCAGGGCTGCCTCCAACGGCACGCCATACAGCCCATCCAGCACGACGTCGACCGGTCCGGCCGCCACTTCCAGCCGGGCGGCCAGATCCTCGCGGCTCTCCCCCTCCTGCAGCGCGACGACGGTGTGGGCGCCGAGGGTGCCTACCCGTTGCAGTGCGTCGGGGTTGCGGCCCACACCGATGACCCGCCCGGCCCCGACCTGGCGAGCCACCTGGACCGCGATCTGGCCGACGGCACCGGTGGCGGCGAGCACCAGGACCGTTTCCCCCGGGCGCAGGCCTGCGGTCTCCATCAGCGGTATGAATGCTGCGGTGCCGGAGTTGCCGACGGCCGCGGCCAGCACAGGGTCGACCCCATCGGGCAGGGGAAGCACGTCATCGTCGGCGACGAGCACCCTTGTGGCGAAGGAACCCGGGGTGAGCGGTGAGGCGTGGCACTCGGCGTACACCCAGCTCCCGGGCTCATACCGGTCGGAGGCGAGCACCACGCCCACGCACTCACTGCCCGGAACATACGGCGCCTCATGGCGGGCCGAGTGGAAGCCACCAGAAGCAATGAGCAGGTCCAGCGGGTTCAGTGGCGCCGCCACCACAGCCAGCAGGGTCTGCCCGCCCGCTCTCGGCGCCAGGATGATCTCGCGGACAGAAGGTTCGCTGCCCGGGAAGTCCACCACGGCCGCCCGGACCCCCCCTGGAACTGTGCCGGCCCCCGGTGTGGCCACACCGGTGCTCACGGCTGGGCCGCACCCCACGGAGCAGCGGGCGACGTAGTGAGCGTTGTGGTCACAGGGACCTCCGGATAGTCGGCGGCGACCCATGAAATGTTGCACGCGGCGAGTGACATGTCAATCGGGCGCGCCCACGTTGGTCTCCTGACCCCAGATGCAGGACGGCGGGTCAAGAGCTGGCGGTCACAACGACCTCGCTGCTCATGACCGACGGCCAGCGGGCGACGGCAGTCAGTACACGCCGGTGCACGTCCTCGATGTAGCGACTTGCGAGCGCAGCGGCTTCGTCCGGGTCGTCCTCTGCCAGGATGCGGCGCACCCAGTGCTCCGCCGGCGCAGGGGG
Organism: Amycolatopsis sp. H20-H5; assembly: GCF_035828755.1. NCBI lineage: Bacteria > Bacillati > Actinomycetota > Actinomycetes > Pseudonocardiales > Pseudonocardiaceae > Amycolatopsis > Amycolatopsis sp. H20-H5. The sequence continues at coordinate 13,239 of NZ_JAYMZS010000040.1, forward strand.
GGTGGACACCTGGTCGGAGGTCAGGAGCAGGACCCGGATCCGTCCCATGTCGCCCATGAGCCGCTGGTAGAGGTTGACCAGGTAGGCGTTGCCGGTCGCCTCCGCCAAAATGCCGAAGGTGCCGTTCACGACCTCGATATCGCGGACGACCGAGCCGACGCCACCCTCACCGGCGAGGCGGTCCAGCTCCGCGAAGTTCGCCTCCGCGGCCGCGATCTGCTCCGCGGTCGCGTGCCGGATGCCGAGCCGGATGAGCTCGGGTCCCACGATCTGCCAGAGAATGAACAGGTCGTCGATCGACTTCGGGGTCAACGGGGTGACCTGGTAACCCTTACGTGGCAGCGTCCGAATGAGGCCCTCGTGGTCGAGCCGGGTGAGGGCATCGCGCAGCGGGGCGATGCTGAAGCCGAAGTCGGCCGCCAGCTGTTTTTCCGTCAGCCGCTGCCCCGGGGCGAGGCGACAGGCGATGATGTCCTCACGAAGTCGGCGGTAGGCCACTTCGTTGAGCGAGACGCGCGGTCCGGGTGCATGCGTCACGTGGGACTCCCTCCGACCTCCCGAGGCCGGGAGCATTCGGCGATCAGCGTGCCAGACGCCCCGCCGCGACCGCCGGGCCCCGAGGGTCTATCAGGGCCGCCACGACCACCACCATCGCGGCCCGCCGCGCCAGCAGAGGCCGCGGCCGTCCGACTTCATCCGGGCCGGTCACGCGCGGTTGGCCCGAGACGGATACCCCGCGGGGCCCGGGTCGACCGCCCTTGACACACCGCGCCTTCCCCCCCAACATGTCACAGAACACTTTAAGAAATGTCACAGGCACCTTACGAACGGAGCAGCACCGTGGCTGACGATGCCGACAAGGCAGCTGTCATCGAACTCCTCAACCTCTACGGCTTCGCCCTCGACGCCCACGCCTGGGACCTGTTCGACCGCATCTTCGCCGAGGACGTGGTGGCGGAGTTCGGTCCTGCCGGCAACGCCTGGGTGGGACTGGAGGACTTCAAGCGCTCCTTTGCCGAGTTCCACGAGACCCTCGACAGCCACCAGCACACGATGATGGGCCAGCTGGTCCACGTCGACGGGGACACGGCCAACGCGTTCAGCTACGGCAACTGGCTGCTCATCCGGGAGTCGGCCGAGGACGGCACGACGTGGACGGGCACCGGTTGGTACGACGACGAGCTGGTGCGGACCGAGGCCGGGTGGCGCATCCAGCACCGGGTGTGTCGGCTGCAGGGCTGGACCGGCAACCCGCTCGTGCCTGAGCCCAACGCCGAGCACCGCCCCGACATGAAGCTCAACGTCCTGCAGGAGCACGCCGACGCCGGCAAGGTCGCCTACCTCAACGCCATCCGGGGCCAATAGCAGCACCCCCTCCGGGCGTGAGGTGAGGCCCCTGCCCGACCGGGCGCACCATCGCACGACCCGGCCGGCCCACGTCAGGGGCCCCTCTGCCCCGCGCCGCCCGTACCTATTCGACGACGAGAAGTGGAACCCCATGGTCAACGGCGATCACACGACGACCGACATCCGCACCGGTGTCTTCGCCGGCCCGACGGCTGGCCTGACGTATCAGACCCCGACCCGCCGCGGCGTCACCGACGAGCGCGGCCGGTTCGAGTTCGCAGACGGCGAGGTCGTCTCCTTCCTGCTCGGCGAGCTCGTGCTGGGGTCGGTGCCGGGTGCGCCCACCGTGAATCTGGCGCAGCTGGTCCACCGGGTGGACGGGCGGATCGACAGGCTCCACGACCCGGCCGTCACCAACCTGGCCCGCCTGGTACAGACCCTGGACCGCGACGGTGACGTGGAGTCCGGCGTGACCATCGTGCCCGCCGTGCACGACCTCGTCCCCTCCCTGCTCTCCTTCGAGCAGCCCGAGGCCGCGTTCGAGAGAGCGGTCGAGGACCTGCTGCAGGCCCTCAACGCCGCGCCCGACGTCTACACGGCACGGACGCCGCGTACCCTGCACACCCCCGAGGCCGCCCGCAACGAGCTGCGGCGCAACATCCGCGGCATCGTCAAGACCACCGACGTCCGGATCCCCCTGCGCGACGGGTCGTTCGTCTACGCCGACGTCTTCCGACCGGCCGCCGACGGCCACTACCCGGTCGTCATGAACAAGGGCTTCTACGGCAAGGCCTTCAACCACGACTGCATCGGCAGCCCCGAACAGGCCCAGGAGAAGGAGGCGCTGGAGGACCGCTTCTTCTCCGGCAACCCCGACGGCCTCCAGTACGAGAACCACGAGAGCGTCGACTCGGCGGTCTGGGTCCCGCAGGGCTACGTGTGCATCCGCGTGGACAGCCGCGGCGTCGGCCGGAGCCCCGGACTGCAGGCGCCCTTCAGCGTCCAGCAGTCCGAGGACTACTTCGACGCCATCGAGTGGGCCGGCACCCAGCCCTGGTCCAACGGCAACGTCGGCCTGTGGGGCATGTCGTACCTGGCCATGACCCAGCACATGGTGGCCAGCCTCCAGCCACCCCACCTGAAGGCGATGATCGCCCTGGGCACCGACGCCGACCTCTACAACGAGGCCACCTACGGCGGCGGCCTGTTCGGCGAGGGCTTCTGGATGTGGTGGTGGAAGGCCATGTCCGGCCACAACTTCGTCGGCGAGCAGCGGCCCGAGACCGACTGGATGGCCCGCCTGCGCGCCACGGAGTTCAACGACCCGCAGGCGTACGGCACCAACGGATCGATCTTCATGAGCGCGGACCTGGACCGGGCCACCGCTCCCGTCTGGATCATCGGCCCGCAGACCGGTGTCACCATCCACCAGCTGGGCAGCAGCGAGACGTTCATCCACTCCACCGCGGCGTCGGCCCGCCGCTTCGACTTCGTGGACGCCTGGTTCCCGCACAGCTACGCGGAGTCGACCGTCGCCGAGCACGTGCGGTACTTCGACCACTGGCTCAAGGGCGAGGACAACGGCGTTCTGGACGGGCCGTCCGTCCGGGTCCAGGTCCGGACGGGCAACGGCGCCCACCACGTCCTGCACGAGCAGGAATGGCCGATCGCGCGCACCGAGTACCGGCGTTGGTACCTCGACGCCACCCCCTCGGACTGGACGGGCGACAGCCGGCGAGACGACATCCTCCGGATCGTCGACGAGGCGCCCGACGCCCCGAGCCAGGCGGACTACGAGGCCCACCTGGACCTCGGCCGCCCCACCCTGGCACCCACTGGGCCGGTGGGGGGCACCCCGCGATGGTCCACGGGCGTGTCCTTCGTCAGCGACCCCCTGGCCGAGGATCTCACGCTCGCCGGCTACATGAAGGCCGGTCTGTGGGTGTCGTCGACCAGCACCGACATGGACGTGTTCGTGTCCCTGCGCGTGATCGACGAACACGACCGCGAGGTCCGCTACGAGTCCGTGGTGCTGCCCATCGACCCGGCGCACATCCACCCGGTCGGGCACGGGCTGCTCAAGGTGTCGCACCGCGGCATCGACGAGAAGCGGTCCACCGACTACTGGCCGGTGCACACCCACGCCGAGGCCGACCACCAGCCGCTGCGCAGCGGCGAGGTCGTGCCGATCGAGGTGGGGCTGTACCCGAGCACCGCGCTCATCCGGGCGGGCTCGCGGCTGCGCATCGACATCCAGCCCTACACGCCCGCGGGCATCCCGGTCCGCGCCTACGACCAGAGCTACCACGACGGTGCCCGCAACACCGTCTACACCGGACCCGACCATCCCAGCTACGTGCAGCTACCGATCGTGCCGCCCACCTGACAGGCCGGCCAGCAACGCACCACCGGCGGCCACGACCACCAGCAACGACTCGCACGAACCCCCAGTGGAGATGACGATGACAATGACAACGACGCGTACCAGAGCCGACCGCGCCGCGGCGGTACTGGACAACATGCGCGCCCTGGGGCCGACCCTGCGCGAGCGTGGGCTCGCCGCAGAGCGCGCGGGCCGTCACTCCGACGACACCATCGCCGACCTGGCCGCGACGGGCGCCTTCGACATCGCCAGCCCCGCCGAGCACGGTGGCGCCGAGCTGACCGTGCGCCAGCAGCTCGACATCATCATCGAGGCCTCCAAATGGGACGGATCGTGCGGCTGGATCGTGTGGGGGGGTGCCTCGACGAACTGGATTCCCGCCGGCTGCGGACCTCGCGTCATCGAGGAGGTCTACGGCCCAGAGTGGGCCGGACCCCGAGTCGCCGGTTCGAGCCACTTCCCGGCCTCTCGCGGGCGTGCCCGGCGGGTCGAGGGTGGCTGGGTCCTCTCGGGCGGACCCTGGACCTTCGCCACCGGCTCGCTGTGGGCGCCCTTCACCAACCTGGGGTGCCTCGCCGACGACGGTGACGGGCCCTTCCTCGTCGCCGCCCAGGTGCCCCGTGACCAGCTCCGGTTCCTCGACGACTGGCATGTCGCCGGTATGCGAGGCACAGGCAGTGTCTCGGTCGCTCTCGCGGGCGAGGAGCTCTTCGTTCCCGGCTACCGCGGCATCGATTTCCGGGACATCGCCGGCGGGGCCCTGGACAGCGGACTGGCGGGCTCGCTGTGGAAGGTGCCCAACCTTGGTTGGGCGTTCACGACGATGGCCGGGATGTCCATTGGCCTCGCCCAAGGTGCGCTGGAGCGGTTCCTCGAGCGGTCCGCTGGCCGACCCATCCGTGGCACCACCTACAAGAACCAGCTCGAGGCACCGCTCACGCATCTGATGCTCGCTGAAGTGCACTCCAAGATCCAGTCCGCGACGTTGATGACCCGCGCCAACGCCGCGGAGACGGACCGGCTGGGCACGCTCGCCGCGGCCGGCACCGCGGCCGACCCGGACTACATGCAGCAGTTCAGCGCCCGAGTTCTCCTCGAGACGGCCTACGCGGCCCGCTGGTGCGCCGAGGCGATCGAGCTCCTGCAGAGGAACTCCGGATCCACCGCCATCATGGAGACCGAACCCATCCAACGGGCCTGGCGTGACGCGCGGGTCATCACGTTGCACGGCGCGCTCAACCTCGAAGCCCTCTCCGAGAACTACGGACGGCTGATGGCCGGCAGAGAGCCGCACAAAGTCGCGGGGATCACGACCTTGGACCGCTTCGCACCGGCCCCACAACCCACAGCCACTGCCTCTCCGGCTACGCCCGATTCGATGAGCGCGTCCACCTAAGGCCGGAACAGAACGAGACGACAAGACACGCTGACCGCCTCGTACTGAACGCACCTTTGGGCGCCTCATGATTCCGCAGTTTCCAGACGGCGGAGTGGTTGCGATGCACCCGAACCGACTTCTGCGTGAACCGTAGTGCCAGCCGAGGGCGGCCCCGAATTGTTGGGAGGACTGAACAGTGATACTCGTAGCCGCCGCCAATGGGAACCAAGGCAAGCTGTTGGTCCCCAAGCTGCTGGCCACTGGCCATCAGCTCCGCGCCTGCGTCCGCTCCGACGAGTCGGCGCGCACCCTGCACGCCGCTGGCGTGACGGACGTCGTGGTCGGTGACATGGCCAACTCCGATGTGCTGGCCCGCGCCATGCGCGGTGTGGAGACGGTGTACTACGTGGGGCCAGCGCTTCATCCTGAAGAAGCGCGGATGGGTTTCGCTGCAATCGACGCAGCACAGGACGCAGGTGTGAGTCACTTCGTCTTCAGCTCGGTGCTCCACGCGATCCTCACTGACCTGGTCCAACACCAGAGCAAGCGTGACATCGAGGAGTACCTGGTGTCATCGGGACTTGAGTTCACGATTCTTCAGCCCGCTAACTACATGTTGCGACACAGGCTCGTACCTGCCTTCGAGCAGAACGTGTTCCGCCTGTCCTGGTCCCTTGACCGCTCCCAGTCGATGGTCGACGTGGACGACGTGACGTCGGTGGCGGCGGCCGTCTTGTCTGACCCCCACCGCCACTCCGGTGCCACCTACGAGCTCGTCGCGCCGGGCCAATACACGGCGCACGACCTCGTAGCAGTCATTTCCGGAGTGACGGGACGCACGGTGGCGGCCGAACAGATAAGCCCCGATACCTTTCTCCAGGCTGCTTTCGGGGTCGACAGTCTCAACGACTTCCCCTACCAGACCGAGGTGATGCGGGCGATCAGCGCCAGGTACAGCAGTCACGACTTCATCGGGAACCCCAACGTACTGACGTGGCTACTCGGTCGACCCCCCACGACGTTTGAGCAGTTCGTGCGGCGGGAGTTCCTCAAACTTCACAGTTCAGCGCGTGGCTGAGTCGACGATGCGGCACGCACACGACCAAGGAGCACGGATGCGAACGATGACCGTTGACCTGCCGCGTGGTAGGTCCGCCCGGGCGGGAAGGGTGGACGTGGGCCGAGCCGCTGGGGCGTCCCGTCCTGGGCTCGAGGCTCGGCCCGCGGGAGGGCGAGGGGGCCACCGTAGGGCCTGGCGGGCGGCCGCGGCCTACGTGTCGGCGTTGACGGTCATATCCGTCGCGGCCTGCGGTTCCTCCTCGTCGGGTTCACGCTCCTCCGCGAGCGCTGGCTCGGGGGGACCGGCGAATGTCACGGCAGCCACGGCAGCGATCGCCCCCTTCCAGAGCCCACCGACAACTTCCCGGTGACCGAACCGCTGCCGCAGAAGCTCCCGGCAGGAACAACTTTCGTCTACCTGCAGTGCTCGACGCCCATCTGCGCTCAGGTGGGCAAGCTGCTGCAGGTGAAATGCAGGCCATCGGCGGCAACGCTGAGGCCGCGGCGCTGGCCGGGGTCCCCACCTCGCGAATCATCCTATTCACGTTGGTCACCGGCGGGAAGGTCAGCGGGTTGGCTGGTCTGCTGGAGACGTCCAAGCTGTCCACCGGCGACCCCACGGTGGGGCCAGGCTACCGTTCCTGGTGATCGCCGCCGTGTTCCTGGGGTCCACCCAGATCCGGGGTGGCCGGATGAACATCTGGGGCACCGTTGTCGCCGCCTACGTCCTGGCCACCGGGGTCAAAGGCCTTCAGCTCGCTGGGCTGCCCATCTGGATCCCCGACCTGTTCAACGGCCTCGCCCTCCTGCTGGCCGTGGGGCTCGCAGCGTGGTGCCGGACTCCCACCGCCCGCCGCACGGCGCTGAGTCGCTTCCTGCGTTTGCGGCGCGCGGTATCTGCAGACATACCGAACTGATCGTGCGCGTTCAACCCCGATCCCAGCCATTTCACGGTAACAAGGTGTGGTAAGGAGATTGCATGTCCAAGACCATCGATGGGGCGCTGTTTCGCGAAACGCTGGGCCATTACCCGACCGGGGTAGCTGTCGTTACCGCCGTTGCCGATGATGGCAACCTGGTCGGTATGGTCGTCGGGACTTTCTCCTCTGTATCCCTGGATCCACCGCTGATCGCCTTCTTCCCTGCCACCAACTCGAACAGCTTCGCGTACCTGCGGACCGCCGCCGCGTTCTGCGTGAACGTCCTAGCCTCTGATCAGGAGTCGCTCTGCCGCCAGTTCGCCACCGGCGGAGCCGGCAAGTTCGACGGTGTGTGCTGGCGGCCCGGGCCGCTCGGTTCACCCATCCTCGAGGACGCCGTGTCCTGGATCGAGTGTACTTTCGAGGACATCCGAGAGACGGGCGACCACTACATTGTCGTGGGTCATGTGCACGAGCTCGCGGTCGCCCGATCGACGCTGCCCCTGCTGTTCTTTCAGGGCGGCTACGGGCGGTTCTCGCCCGGGTCGTTCATCGCCACCCCGGACCCCGACCTCATCCAAGCCGCTCAGCTAGCCGAAGCAATCCGATACCGGGTCGAGGACCTCAGCAGCGAGCTCGGGGTCAACTGCGGCATCCTCGTCAAAATCCGAGGGGACGCGGTGCAGGTGCTCGCCGCGAACGGGGGATCCGTCGCCGAGCCGTTTCCCCTCGGCCACCGGCAACCGATCATCCCGCCACTCGGAGCCGCCTTCTTGGTGCACTCGACGCCGTCCGAGATCGAGGCGTGGCTGCAGCGTGCCCCCGAGGACGGTCATAGTCGCCGCGACCTCTACCGCGCCCAGCTCAACAAGGTTCGCGAGTGCGGCTACTCCCTCCTCCTCGCCGCCGAGCCGGGGCTTCTCCAGCGCCAGCAGGCGGCGCTGTCCGCGTTCGAGCTATCCGACCGCTTGCCGCGACACGAGCGCGCAGTACGGCAAGCAACCTCTGAGCTGGCCGCGGTATTCTGCCCCGACCTCCTACCAAGCGAACGGTACGACCTCGCGTCGATCGTCGTACCCATGAGCTCACGGGCGGACCTGCCCCCCATGGCTATCCGGATGACCAGCCTGCCCACCTCGGTGACGACACAACAAATCGAGTTCTGGATTCGCAGACTCCAAGAGGTCGCCGCCACCGCCGGACGGCCGTCACCGAAGGGCGACGGTGACCGGTACGCCAAAAATCGGTGACTGAGGTGCGTCGAGAGGCAGGGGAGGTCCAGATCGACGACCTCGTTGTTCTGTTCAGACGGAGAACCAGACTACGACAAGGAGTATCGAAGTGAGCAAATCACCTGTACCGCCGCGGGGGGCCTCATCTCGCTCCCAACCCGGTATGTCGGTGCGTGAGGCGGCGTTGCCGCCCATCACACCGTTGTTCTGGGTGCTGACGGTCCTGGCAGCTGGCCTGGGTCAAGCAGTTGCCGACTGGCTCATTGACACGGGGGACGGGCTGCCGGGACTCGGTCTCGGCGGGGCTCTCGGAATTGAGGCGGGACTGTTCGTACTTGCACTGACCCTGCAGTTCGCTATGCGTCGATACGTCCCTGCAGTGTATTGGCTCGCGGTTCTCGGAGTGAGCATCTTTGGGACGCTCCTGCCGGACGTGATGCATTTCGCTATCGGCATACCGTCCTCGGCGTTGCCCCTGATCTATGCGCTGGTTCTAGCCATGACCTTCTCGTTCTGGTACCACGCCGAGCGCTCCCTGTCGATCAACACCATCCGAATACGACGGCGCGAATCCACTTACTGGGTGACCGTGCTGCTCATCTTCGCTCTGGGCACCTCTGTCGTTGATCTCGTGACTCTTCAATGGCACGTTGGGTCCCTCGCCGCCACAATGGGCTTCATTGTAGCAATGCTTGCGGTGGGGGCCCTGCACGCACGGATTCGGGGTGCGGCTGTGCTTTTGTTCTGGTCGGCTTACGTCATTGCCAGACCGCTAGCTGGCTCGCTATCGGACTGGCTCATCCACGACGAAGGCGTTAAAGCCAGCACAGTCACACTCGTGGGGATCGTCCTCGCCGTCATGATAATTGGTTCATCGACAGTCGCATATCGCCGTGCCAGTCGGCGGCACGGAGCCACATCAGCCGCGACCATTGAACCCGACTGACGTTTTCCCAGTAGTGACTTGATCAGGTTGCGCGGTCGTACTCGGTGTGAAGCAGGACCGGAGCTGCGGGCCGGGGGCCAGGAAAAGAGAGCTTCGGTACCACCGGCCACAGCTTGGCCAGCACCACCGGGATCAGCACCAGCCTGAGGATGACGTGCAGACCCTCGGTCAACCGGAACAGCCACGACGGGCGGGTGGGCCAGTCGAACGGCGGCAACCGCAGCCACCCCACATCAGTGGGGATGGAGTGGGCGAACTGCGGGCCGCACACGGCCCAGTCCAACAGCCCGGCGATGATCACTATCGGGAGTGCGCCCAGCAGCACCGCCCCGAACACCGCGGTCAACCACGGTCCGCGTCGCGGACTGAGCCACGCCTGCGTCCGCCCAAGCCCAAGTGGCCGGCGCCGCTCCAGCGCTTGCCACAACCCAGCCGGGAACCCGTAGTCCCCACGGCCCCGTTGGTAGTGTCTACCTGCTCGTCGAACAACCCCAGCTCGGTGCCCGAACCCGGCCGCCCGCCCCAACGTCTCCCGCGCCCGGGACACTTGCCCGGTTAGGGCTTGGTTAGGGCCAGCGCGTGCGCCAACCAGAACGTGCACAGCAGGAACGTGCTCTCGGGTCCGTCGAAGCCGTCCCCGCTACGGTAGCGGAACAGCAATCCATGCTCGTCGGACAGGCCTTTCTCGACCATATCGATCGTGGCGAGCAGTCGCGGGTCATCGGGCGTGAGTAGGAACCCGACGATGGCCAGCAACAGCGTGGAGGCGTCCAGCGCGTCGGATCCGTAGAACCGGGTGTAGGCGCCGACCTGTTCGTTTCAGCCGTGGTCCAGGACGGACGCGCGCGGTTCGTCGCGCACCGCCGCCCTGCTCATCGTCGGGCGGAGTTGATCGGTTATGGCCAGGCCGCGGTCCACCCGGGTGTGGGGCGTCGTCCCTCGGGGCGGGTCCGGCGACCTCATCCCCTTTGAGCTTGCTTGACCGAGGACGAGTATGCGGACGATCAGGTTCCGCTTACCTGTCACAATCTACCGAAGCGGACGGAAGACTTCCACTAGCTAACGGGTGATGCATTTCGACGTGTACAGGCGGTCTACCGTCTGACCCACCCGCCAGCGAGGCCATCACACGCAGCCGCTGGACTCGCGTCGCACGGGGCTATGTGTCTGGTAGGCACAGTCGTCGTCGTGCGTTTCCCGGGCCGGACCGGTCGCGAAGTAGAGTCCCTTGGCGGTGCGTAGACGCACCGTGGAGACTTTTCGCGCGAGCAGAGTCATCACTCGTGGTCCGAATGCGATCCGAGTTGTCATGATCGGGTCTCCCATTGGTCGTTGATCGCCGGGGGATGGTGGACGGTCGAATTCGATCGAACTTCGACATCGACTTCGACGTCTTCGATGAGCTGGCGATTGGGGTTGCCGAAGACGTCCGCGAAGACGAGCACCGCGACAGCTATCGCACTCTCGCCTGGTCGTCCGCGACGGCGCGGCAACACTCATGTGGCCACGTCATACCGGTAGGGACCCAGAAACAGAAACAGCCCTGCACAGACCGCGCACAACACGGCCAGGGCCAGCATCGCCGGAGTGTAGGAGCCGAAGCTCTGCCGGCTCACGCTCACCGCATACGCCGCGACCGCGGCGGCCAACTGAAACACCGCGAACGCGATACCGTAGATCTTGCCGAACGCTCGGCGCCCGAAGTATCGAGGAATCAGGTAGCTCAGCACATCGAACTCGGCGCCAATCAACAACCCCGCCAGCGCCGCAGCGACGATCGCCGTTGTCACGTTCGGTCCGGACGCGAACAGCAGCGACGCAACGACGCCACCGCTGAGGTAGACGACCATGATCTGCGACGCCGCGACGCGGTCCAACAGCCACCCGGTGACAAGTCGGCCCACGATGAGCGCCACCCCTAGCGCGGCCGGCATGACGTTCGCGACGCCCGGTGAAACTCCAGCGTCGAGGAGCAGCCGGATCTGGTGAACGAGGATCGCGGAGCCGATCGCCCCGAGCAGGAAAAACGCGCTCAATATAAGCCAGAACGGTCGTCTAGTGGCCGCGACCTTCAGCGTGTCGCCAGTGGCGAAGACACTTGTGGTGCGCGGGCTCGGTTCGGTGAGGAGGAAGAACGCGACCGGGAAGGCGATGAGTGCGATCGCGCCCAGTGCGAGGAATGTCGCTCGCCAGCCGAGCGTACCGATGAGCGCAGCGGCGAGAATGGGAATAAGCACTGTGCCGACCCCGATGCCGGAGTTGGCGACCCCGAGCGCGAGTCCGAGCCGCCGTTCGAACCAGCCCGCGGTGACCCGCAGGTAGGACACCGGCCACAGCCCGAAGCCGCAGAGCGGGATAATGGCCCACGCCAGGTAGAACATGGTCAGGCTGTCGGGCAGGAAGTACATCGCCATCAGCGATAGTGCGAACAGCGGAGCGCTGCACAGGACGAGTCGGCGGCCGCCGAACCGGTCGATCAGATAACCCTGTACGGGTGAGATAACCATGATGGTGACGCTGAGGATGGACGCGCCCAGGGTGATCGCGGGCACGCCCCAGCCGAACTCTCGATCGAGCGGGGTAATGAACGCTCCGAACGTGGTGACCGTGAGCACGCTGGGGCCGCACGTCAGACCGATCAGGGCTGCCACGGCCGTGAGCCAGCCTTTGCGTGCGCCTCCTCGGATGCTGGTGTCAACGCCGCGGAGTGGCTGTTGGGTAGTCATCTGGGTCACACCTCGTCATGCGTCCTTGGAACCTGAATTTTGTCGAGCGGTCACGGCCGAAAGGGCGGTGCGTCGCGACGTGCCGCCGTCGCAAACAGCTGCTGATCACCTGGACGGACGCGTCCTATTGAGACAAGTGCTCTCTTCTGCCGTCGATCACTCGCTACAGCAATAAGAAGGAGGATTCGGCCGGTTATCCGTGCTTTTCTCGCCCGATGCTGGCCTGATCGATGGAGTTGTCGCACGTCAAGCGTCGTCGGTGAGGGTGAGCTGGTGCCCGGTCTCCTGGGCGACGAGCGCGGCTCCGTAGTCGTTACCGTTCGGGGTGCGCGTAATGGTGTGGGTGTGGAACTTGGCCGGATGTTCGTTGGTCAGCATGATTCCCGCGTGGTGTTCGTACTCGATGAGCACCACCGGGCTGTGGATGCGGAAGTAGAATGGGCTGTCGGGCCCGGACCCGCCGATCCAGCACAGCCACGTCTCGTCGAGATGGGCGCGGATGTCGTTGAGGCGCGCGTGATACGGGCCGGGTGGGAGATGCTCGAGGAAGGTGCCGGCCAGCCGGCACAGCAGGTCGCGGCTGTAGGGCGGGAAACTGACGGCGCAGACTCCCTCGTAGGGGATGACACGGTTGTCCTGGAACATGCCGCCCAGGTGCAGTTCGTCACCGAACACTTCCCGGCCGGGTGGGATCGCGGGATCGCGCTTGTCCGGGTAGAGCACCACGGCGTCCCGGATCGAGTCGGGCAGGCCGTGCAGCAGGTTGAGGGCCAACCGGTCCGGTTCGCCGAACAGCCTGGTTCCCGCGTGGGGGCCTTCGTCGATGAGGTTCGGTTCGGCGCCGAGGAACACGGGGCTGGCAACCATCTGCGTGCCGATCACCATGACGTTGATGCAGACGTGGTGCCCGTAGAGCGACCAGCCCCACGGGGCGGTGTCGCTCGGTTCGGCGAAGAGGTTGACGTTGTAGCTGAACTCGTTCATGACGCGCGGGCCGCCGACCAGCCGGCCGAGGAAGTCGTTGGTCCGCATACACCCGCGTATCTTCTCGAACCCTGCTTCGCTGAGGCTGGCCCGCATCAGCGCGAGCACCGCGTCGCGCACGTCGGGCGCGACCTCGTCGAGGCGAAGACCGAAGCGGTTGACGTAGAGCTCCGGATTCATCCACGCGCGCCAGACGCGGCTGTTGAGCGGGTGGCGCACGGCCTGCGACTGCTTGTCGTCGAGCCGTGCCGAGCAGCCGCCGTGCCGCGATCACCAGCTCGCCGGTCGGGGCCGCCTCGGCGCGTCGTGGGTACAGCCCGGGCCGGGGCTCACCGTCGGTGGTGATCCCGCGAAACGATGTGGCGGCGAACAGCCCGGTCCACGCTTCGACCGCGTCGCGGAACGTGTCCTGCTGCAGGTGCCGGTCCACCCACTGATAGGCGTCGAGGTCCTCGATGCCGGTGATCTTCTCGGCATCAGGCGGCATCACGTAGTCGCGGAAGTTCTCGGGCATCAGCAGCAGTCCTCGGCGATCGGTCATGCAGGGCGGGCGAAGTCGAACGTGGCGGTCTCGCTGGTGCGTTACTCCGACAGCGAGTGCGCGGTGTCAGTGATTCGGCTGAGCCAGGAGCGCAGAGCGTGTCCGTGCTGGTCCAGGCGCGGTGGTGGACGGTGGGTGGTTCGGGTGCGCTCAGTCGCCGACGGTGCGAAGAAGCGCAACGGCGGTCCGGGAAGAGTGATCGTGCCCAGAGAGTCGTGCTCGACGTCCACGAGCAGGCCCTGGCTGCGCGTCTGCTCCCACTCGTACACCGCATCGAGGCTGCGCACCGTGCCGGCGGGGATACCCAGGCCGTCCAGGTGGGTGAGCAGATCTGCGGCGTTCCACGTCGAGAAAGCCTTCTCTATAAGGACGATGACCTCGTCGCGCCGCACGACCCGGTCAGAGTTCGTGGCAAGGCCCGGAAGGTCGGCGTCGATGCCGAAGCCGGTAGCGAACCGGCGCCATTGCGCTTCGGTGCCGACCGCGATCTGCACCGACCCGTCGGCGCAGCGGAAGAGGCCGTACGGGGCGATGGCGGCGTGGTGGTTGCCGGCGGCGCGCCCCACCTCCCCGGCGACGGTCCAGCGGGTGCCCTGGAAGGCGTGCACGCCGACGGCCGCCGCCAGCAGTGAGGTGCGCACGATCTGACCGCGACCGGTCCTTTCGCGTTCGTGCAGCGCGGCGAGGACACCGTAGGCGCCGTACATGCCGGCCAGCAGGTCACAGATGGGCGTGCCGAACTTCTGCGGGTCCCCGGGACCGGATCCGGTCAGCGACATCAGACCGCCCTCGCCCTGAGCGATTTGGTCGTAGCCCGGGCGGCCGCCCTCGGGTCCGTCGTGGCCGAACCCGGTGATCGATAAGACCACCAGCCGCGGGTTGAGCTCGTGCAGCCGCTCGGCCCCGAGTCCCAGCCGGTGCATCACGCCGGTGCGGAAGTTCTCGACCAGGACGTCGGCGCGGCGAACCAGTTCCTCCAGCAGCATGAGGTCGGCGGCGTCCTTCAAGTCAAGGCAGATCGATTCTTTGTTGCGGTTGACGGAAAGAAAGTAGGTCGACTCGCGATCGTGCTCTGCGGTCGTCATGAACGGTGGTCCCCAGCCGCGGGCGTCGTCGCCGGTGCCCGGCGCTTCCACCTTGATCACCCGCGCGCCTAGGTCGCCGAGCATCATCGCGGCGTGCGGGCCGGCTACGGCCCGGCTCAGATCCACCACGAACACGTCGCTGAGCGGTCCAGCCGCGTGCTGCTCGGGTGGGTTCGCAGCGCCTGCAGATGTCATCAACGATGTCCTCCTGCTATGGGTACCGAGGCCGCTTGCCCGGTATCGGGCAGTGCACGCGACACGCGCTCCGCCGCGTGTGTCAGGTGGGTGACGTACAGGTCGACGTCGGCGTGGGCGGCATCGGGTGGCAGGCCGTCCACTGTCAGTTGCATGACGACGCGTTGGCGGGCGTCGAAGACGGGAACAGATACGCTGCGAATGCGATAGTGCTGATTCGGGTCGTGCAGATCGTCGGGTTCGTGTTCGCTGCCGAGTTGATCGACCAGTTGCCGGACCGCGCGGCGGCCGTGCGGGGTGAGGCCGTGGAGGGTGGTGTCGTCGACGCTGGATTCGAGCTTGCGCAGGCTGTCGCTCCACGTGGCGACCGACCAGCCGCGGGCGCGGACCCGGTCGACCAGCTGCTGCGGGTCGTGCTGCCGGGTGGCGGTGTCGCCTGCTCGGGCGATCCAGGCTTGGGTGGCCGGCTCGGACCACGCCACCAGCGCGGTGCCCAGTGGGGGGATGTGCGGGAGCCGCTGGCCGACCCGGCTGTAGGTGCGGCCGCCGGCCGGAGTGCCGGCGGTAGCCAGCAGGACGATGTCCTCGCTGACCGCGGCGGAGGCCAGACACTCCACCCGGTTGCGTTCGGCGAGGTCTTCCATGATCGGTCGGGCCACATCGACCAGCCGCAGGTGCTCGACGAGGTCGGCTTCGCCCGCGGCCGCCAGCGACAGCGGCGCGAACCGTCCGTAGCCGCCTTGGAAGAACAGCAGCGGCAACGACGGCTCTGGCGCGTCGAGCGAGGTGACCCGGCCGATGACGATGTCGTGGTCGCCGGCGTCGTGGACGGCGTCCACCGTGCATTCGATCCAGGCGACCGCATTGTCCAGCCGCGGTAGGCCGCCCGGCGACGGTGTCCAGTCGAGGCCGTCGAACTTGCGGTCGCCGCCGGTGGCGAAGGCACGCGACGCCGGCTCCTGGTGTGCCCCCAGCACGTTGACGCAGAACCGTCCGTTGCGCAGGATCGTCGCGGACGTGCGGGACTGCTTGCCGGGCAGGAACGCCACCAGCGGTGGTGACAGCGACACGGAGATGAAGGACCCGACCGTCATTCCGACCGGGCCGCCGGTGTCCCCGCACGAGGTCACCGCGGCGACACCGGTCGGGAAGTGCCCGAGCACGTGACGAAAGTGCTGCGGGTCGATGGGTTCGGACATACTGGGGCTTCCTCGTCGTGGTGGCCGGTCAGGTGGTTCGGCGTTCGAGCACGCTGGTCGACAGCGCCGCGGCGTCGACCCCACACAGCGCCCGGCCGACGTTTTCCAGCCACGTGTCGAGGTGATTGGCCGCGTGCATGCTGCCAGCGAGGCAGTTGCGGGTGATCAGCTGCAGCGGGTTTCGCTTGATGATCGCCGAGGCTCCCGACGCACGGAACAGCGTCTGCACCGCGGCACTGCACGCGTCCCAGATGTAGGCGGCGTCGGTGTGCAGCTGCAGAGCTTCCCGCTCGGACGGGTCCGCGCCCTCGGCCTGATACCGGTCGAGTTCGGCCACCGCGGCGTCGGCCACCCGGCCCGCCGCGCGGATCTGGGCCCAGGCACGCCCGACGCTGTGGTGGGCGACAGGGGCGTCGAGCTGGCGGGCGTAGGGCGAGTAGGGCAAGCTGCGCCGGCCGATGGTGGCCAGGAACGCCTCCATCGCCTGGTCAGCCATGCCCAGGGCGAGGCCCGCGCCGATGATGAGGGAGCGGACGAGCCCTCCGCGGGCCGGGCCGCGTCCCTGGTGGGTGAGCTCCTTGATTTGTGTCGCGAGCTGGGCCGGGTCGCTGAAGCGTTCATCGGGGACGAACAGTTCGCCATCGGTCGCGACGGTCTGGCTGCCGGTACCGGCCAGTCCCATCGCGTCCCAGTCGTCGCGCTCGATCAGCTGATCCTTCGCGACGAGGGCCATGCCGACCTTGTCGTCGTCGGTCTCGTCGTAGAACACCGCCAGGTAGCCGTGGGAGGCGTGGACACTGCCGGTGGCGAAGGGCCAGGTGCCCCTGATCATCCAGCCGCCCTCGACCTGGCGGGCGGTGCCGGACATGCGTCGGCTCGTGCCGCCGAGGGCGAAGGTGCGGTTGCCGACCCAGGGCGACTCGTACACCGGAGCGATCACGTCCTCGGGAAAGGCACAGCTCCACAGGTTGCCGCCGGCCGCGGCCCAGACCACCCAGGCGGTCGCCCCGCACCCGGAAGCCAGCGCCCGGATGATGTCGTGGGTCTCCCGGGTGGTGAACTCGGCGCCGCCGTAGCGTGCCGGGGTCGTCAGGCTGAAGATGCCGGCTTCGTCGAGACGCTCGATGGTCTCCTGCGGGATTCGGCGCTGGGCCTCAGCGTCGGCTTGGTGTTCACGCAACCACGGTGTCATCTCCGCGACGTGCGCGAGGATTTCCTGGGCGTGGGGCCGGTCAACGGCCACGGTGCCGTTCATCGCCATGTGTTCCTCACCTCATATTTTAATTGCTTGCTGCGGTTGCTGCGTGCTCAGGCTTCGGCAGCCGGCACGACGGGCAGCTGCATGTAGCTCGGGTACTCGGGGCCAGTGAAAATCGTGTTGCGGGCCCCAACGTGATAAGACCGGTCGTAGGCGTGGCGCATCCCGTGCCCGGTGCCGGTGTAGGGCTGGATGTCGACGCGCAGGCGCTGTCCCTTCCGGATCACGCAGGTGTTCGGGATGATCTCGACCTCGACGGGCACGATCTCGTCCTCGCGCAGCGGTGCGTGGTCGGCGCGCAGGTGGGTGTGCTTGGGCCGGAAGTTGGTCGAGCGCTGCAGGTCCAGCGCGCGATGCGACGCCTTGAGCCAGCCCTTGGCCAGTGGGTAGAACCGCGTGGAGATGCCGGGAATCAGTGCCGGGCCGCAGAAGTCGACTTCCCGGTCGTGCTCGTCGAGCACGCGGAGGGCGACGAAGATGTCCATGTCGTGGCTGGTGGAGGCGACCCAGACGACGAGTTTGCTGTAGCCGGCGAGCACGGTGTCGTCCTCGAACGGTGCGCTGAGGAAGGTGGCTCCGTGCGAACAGGGCGCCGCGGTCATCGTGTCCGCGGGGACCGTTGGTGCTGGGGGCCGGCGGACTTCGGCCACGTCGACCTCGGCCGAGAACGCCACCGAATCCTCGACATCGGCCGAGTAGGTCACCGACTGCTGCTCGACGGGGATGGCGTCTATCAGGCGGCCGACATTGTCGCAGCCGTTGTGCTCGTCGTGCGGCGGTGTGGCGTCGAGGTACCACTTGACGTACTCGGTGCGCGCGATCGGCCATTCGTGCTCTTCTTGCAGGTACGATCCGCCGCGTCCGGTGCGGATCTCGAGACGCACCGGTGGGGTGTCCATGATCCCGTTGTCGGCGCCTTTGAGCCAGTGGTCGAAGAACGCGACATGGTCTTCAACCGCAGTGGCGGAGTAGGACTTGACGAACCAGTCTTCCCAGAAGTCGATCTTTTTGTTCGGCGTGGGGGTGTTGAGGTAGGTTTCGCTGCTGCCGAGCTGGTGGAAGTTGGCGGGATGCGCCGTCGCGGCCACCGCCCACAGTGGGGTGTCGACCTGGGTGAGGTCAGGGCTCATTAGGACCTCGGACCGGGGTCCGAAGATCGCCGCGGGGTCGGAGTCTTTGAAGGGGGTGGCCCGCGCCGCGGCCAGGAAGTCTGTGGCGTCGATGTCGCCGCAGATCGCGGGCACGATCCCGTTGGCGAACCAGCCGGGGAAGAACTCCTCGTTGAGGATGCCGCCGGTGTACGCGACTTCCTCGTAGAGGTCGGTGTCCGTGCCGATGGCGATCATCGCTTTGAGGTGCGGCGGTCGGAGGCTGGCCACCGCGTGCTGATTCACTGCGTAATAGGACATGCCCCACAGGCCGACGTTGCCGTTCGACCAGGGCTGAGCACCGGCCCATTCGATCGCGTCGTAGTACGCCTCGGCTTCCCCGATTCCCCAGATACCCAGGGTGCCCGGGCTTTTGCCGGCGCCCGGGCTGTCAACGCGGACAAGGGCGTAACCGCGTGGAATCCACGTCGCGGTGTTGATGCTTTCGTGGTTCTCGTACTCGTACCCGTCCGGGTTGCCGCGAAAGTAGCGGTCTTCCATCGCCTCGTGGCGTTCGGCGTCCTGCTCGTCGCAGATGGAGTGATGGACGAACGCTCGGCCGTAGACACCGCAGTTCATGACGACGGGGACCGGCTCGTCGCTGTCCGGGCGAAAGACATCGGCGTAGACGAACGAGCCGTTGCGCAAGGGGATCTTGACGTCGCGGAATCGCCTGATACCGAGGATGTTGCGGCGAACCTCGTTGCGCGCCGCGGCTGGGGAGGTGAGGGCGCGTGGCACGGCGTCACTGAGGAGTTTCGACTGGTTCAGGTCCTCCAGCAGTTGCGCGACGACCGGATCGTCGGTGAAGGCTTGAACCGGATCGGCCGGAGCGCCGGGCAGGGACATCACCTGGTAGCGGAAGTCGATGGCACGATCGGCCACCAGCTCGTGCATCTGCGGCGACACAGTGATTCCGTTGTCCGGGTTGCCGTCTTCGTCCAGCGTCAGCAGGAACCGGGCGATGTTAGTGAGTGCCGGGTCGGCCACCTTGCTGAGGTTTCCGTCAACTCTCGCGACGAGGTCGGCGATCGTGAGGCGTTCTGCACCGCGCACTACGCCGACCATCACCCGGCCGACGGAGAACGTGACGACCTCCCCGTCGCGGAAACGGAACGTCCCCGCGTGGTCGGTGACGCCCGAGCACGTAGGGGTGTCGAACTGCAGACCTGCAACGGGTCCGGCGAGCTTTCCCTCACGCACCATGGCACTTCCCTGTCCATTGAGGCCCTGAACTGTCCATTGAGGCCCTGAACTCAAACATCCGTATCTTTCGTGTCTTTTGCTACTCTGATGCGACGGCGGTGGTCTGTCAAGTTCACCTGCACTACATGGTGAGCCGTCCAGTCCGCGTCCTGCGAGCCCGACAGCCGAAACACTCCACCTCGAGAAGGAGCCCTTCGTGGCGACGACCGGCAGTACAGCGATCGCGCGCAGCGCTGCATCGACCGTGCCCACTGAGTCACGACGTCGTGACGCTGACGCGGCATCAACATCCCGATGCGCAGCATGACCGCGGGCGCCGCTCTGCCTCATCGATCGACCGCGCGCCCGACACGATGCCGGTGGTGATCATCGACACCCCTGGCGCCCGAACCTCGACTGGGTACGGTCGCGGTGCCGTCCCGCACGCCTGGCACCACCGTGGTGGCCGTGATCGCGGCGCCGTTGAACCCGCTGGATCTGGCGATCGCCTCGGGGACGTTTCATTCCGTTCGTCACGAAGCTCCCTACGTCCCGGGCAGTGAGTGCGTGGGCATGGTGCTCGATTCCGACCGCTATCCGCCCGGCTCCTGGGTCTATGCCGAGTGCCACGCCTCGCCGACCGCTCCGGGGACCTTCACCACGCAGGTCCCTGTCGCCGACGAGGACCTGCTCGCACTACCGGAGGGACTCGATCCCGTCCTGGGTGCGGCCGTGGGTAACTCTGGCACTGCGGCGTTTATGCGGCTGATCGAGGCCGGTGGCCTGCGCCCTGGGGAAACGGTACTGGTGTTGGGAGCCACCCGGGGCTGTCGGGCAGATCGCGGTCCAAGTCGCGCACCGTAGCGGAGCAGGTCACGTGGTTGGCGTTGCCCGCGACCAGGCGGCACTGCAGCGCCTGCACGGCCTCGGCGCGGACGCGACTGTTGATCTGCGGCCAAAGGAAACCGCCGCGGACCTGGCGGACCGTATCCTCGCCGTGGCCGGGCCGGTAGATGTCGTCCTCGACGGCGTGTACGGACTGCCCTTCGAGGCTGCGCTACAGGCGTGCGCGCCGTACGCACGCGTGATCAACATCGGTAGTGCCGCCGGCACCACCGCGCAGATACCGGCCGGAGCGTTGCGCGCCAAGCAGCTGACGTTGTCCGGGTTCGCCGGTGTACACACGCCTCTGCAGGCAAAGCGGACAGCGCTGGACTGGCTGTGGGCCGCTGTCATCTGCGGCGAGCTGCAGGTCGAGGTTCGCGCTATCCCGCTCGAGCAACTGCCGGCAGTGTGGCGGGCACAGGCTCATTCTCCACACGAGAAATGTGTTGTCGTACCCGCAGAGGGCCCGCGGCACAGCGCAGTCCTGCCCGTCGGGCATTCGACGGCCTGAACGTCCGCGAGGTCAACCGCGCATTGGCGACACTCCATTGCGGGTGCTGACCGCGACCGCCGGGGGGCAGCGGCGTTCTCGTCGCGTCCCCGTCGTGACTCGCGCGCGACAGGGCGCAGACGTGGCAGCGCCGGCGCCGCGATCGGCACAGCACCGGCCGCCAGGAGCCATGTGAGTCGAGTCGCCACCGTGCACCCGCGCCGATCTCCGGTGCCGAGTGATATCCCAAGAAGCCGACCGAGGCCAGCCGGCTTTCATCGCCGGGTGTGAGACGTCTCGCCCTCGTGATCTCTCACCGCGCACAGCAGGGCTGTGCGCTATGGCGCAGCCGGGCGTGTGACGGTGAGGACCGCGTCAGGCGAGCCAGGAGCCCGTTACTCGCTGGACGGCGGCGCCGTCCAGGTCCGCCAGCTTGATGCCGGCGAGACCGCGCGCCTGATCGGAGGTCTGACTACGGAAGGCTGGTGACTCGGCGCAGAGCACAGCGACGATCGAGGCCGCGGCCTCAGCCCGGGTCTGTGCGCCGGCGAACGCGTTGAGGGTCCGGTCGAGGTAGGAGCGCAACGTGATCGCGTACGGTCCGGCCTCGGCGGTGTCGAAGGTGTCTACGCCGGTGTTGCTGATGAAGTCACTGGCTACCGCGCCTGGCTCGACCACGACCACGACCACCCGCACGCCGGCGCTGGCCGCGACCGGGGCCAGCGGCTCTATGAAGCCCTCGACGGCGAACTTCGCCGTGAAGTAGGCCTCGTTGAGCGGTTGACCGACCACGCCACCGACGCTGGTCACCGTCACGACCCGGCCGGAGCTGGCGCGCAGATGCGGCAGCGCGGCACGGGTGACGGTGAGAACACCGAAGAAGTTGACCTCCATCACCGCGCGCACGTCATCGATCGTCTCCTGCTCCAGAGTTCCGACATGTCCGGAGCCTGCGTTGTTGATCACCGCGTCGAGTGAGCCGTAGTCGGCGACGATGCCGGCGACGCAGCGCAGGACCGATTCGGGTCGGTGACGTCGAGGTGCCGCACGTCGACAAGGTCGGTCACTCCCGCGATCTCCGCCGCGGCGAGCAAGGCCGTTGCCCGGGCGGAGTCACGCATGGTGGCGACCGTCCGCCAGCCGGCCTGCGCGGCGGCGGCGGCCAGCCCGATACCCGAGGAGGTATCGGTGATGAGAACTACCTTGGCGGACATGTCGGTGCTCGCTTTCTCTGTGGTCAGGTCGCGGCAGAGACGCGGCTGCGTCGGACAGTTCGGGGGGATGCCGACAGTGCAGCGCCGCGGAACGGGAGATCGGCGCCGCCATGCGCTGCCGATTGTCACGGTCATCGCTCACGACGTGGCCGGGCGTCAGACCGCAGCGCCCGCTTCTGAGCACCTCGTCGGCGGCCACCGGTGACGCCGGATCTCGTGCACGACATCGTGATCGACTGATCTGTGGTTCGGATCGATCACAGGCGACAAGCCGTCTCCTGCATGTCTTCGCCTACCCGTTCATCAGGACCGGCCCGCTGAACAGTGATTACTCAGGGCTGCCGTTGGTGGGCGCGAGGGCGACCTCCGGGAGGGCGTGTTCGCCGGCGGCTGTGGGCATCCGGCCTGCGCAGCCGTCCAGCACACCGGACGCGGCGTCGCCGCGATGGGCGGCCACGGCGGCGCGGACGCGATCTGCGTCGCCGAGCCGGATCGCCTCGACCAGGTCTTCGTGCACGGTCATCCGCTCGGCCAGGTAGTCCCTCGATGCCGTCGACGTTTCGGGGTCGGCCCGGACCGCCAGCTCGGTGATGGCCCGAATCAGTGCGACGTACAGTGCGCGGGCCAGATCGTTGGACGTGATCGCGGCGATGCGCTCATGCAAGGACCAATTCGCGTGCAGGAAGCCTTCGAGGTCATCGCCGGAGCGGCGCATCGTGTCCAGATAAGCGTCTAGTTCCCGTAGATCCCGGTCGGTCCGGTTCGCCGCGGCCTCAAGAGCGACGAGCTCCTCGAGTGAGTCACGGACGGCGATGGCATCGGCGACGGTGGTCGTCCCTTGCGGAACCGTCAGCAACGTTTGGCGCAGTCGCACCATCGGGCTGGTCTTCGCCACAAACAGGCCGCCGCCTCGTCCCGGGCGGACGTCGACGATCCCGCGTTCGGTGAGCAGTCGGCAGGTTTCCCCGATGGTGGCGCGACCGTAGCCGGTCTGCTCACGCAGCTGCTCCATGGTGGCGACACGATCGCCGGGACGTAGACCGCGGGCGCCGATCAGCTCCTCGATCTCCGAGGTGAGGTTCTGCGCAAGGCCGGGGGGACGGGAAAACATACGCATAGTTTAGCTCTTGACAGCGCGCCGGTGTCAACGACAGGATCAAAACCACCCGAAACATACGGGTTATTTTAGTTGGAACGGTCTCCGGAGGCCGTGGCGGTGTCGTCGCGAGACGACAGAAGGGCGACAACTCGTGACACAGCGGACTCCACCGTGGGTGATCTCGGCGGCTAACGCGCTCGCGGCCACCATCAAGGACTGCCCGGCGGCCCTGCGCACCGGAGAACTGGACGCATGACGATGCCACCGGGGCAAGAACCTGCCATGGCGCCGCGGCGGGCGGTCGACTGCCTGGTTGTCGGCGGCGGCCCCGTCGGCCTGCTGACCGCAGTCCTGCTGGGACAAGCCGGGCTGCAGGTCGCCGTCGTGGAGCGCTGGCCGCAGCGCTATCCGCTCCCTCGGGCCTGCACGATCGACCACGAAGCGATCCGCATCCTGCAGGCCGCCGGCGTCATGGCCGACCACGTCGCTCTGTTCGAGCCGTCTCAGGGCACGCGCGGCGGGTATGAGTTCCGCAACGGTGACGGCGAGCTGCTACAGGCCATCGACTGGAACCGGACCGCCGAATCGGGCTGGGCCAATACCAACGGCTTCCACCAGCCCGACCTCGAGACCGCACTGGAGAAGCTGGCCGTCGCGACGCCGGGAGTGAGTGTTCACCGGGGCTGGTCGTTTCGAGCTCTGATGCAGCACCACGACGGTGTGTCGGTACGCCTGACCCGCACCGACACACCCACCGAGGTCGTGCAGGTCGAGGCACGGTGGCTGGTCGGCGCCGATGGCGCCAACAGTGCCGTGCGCTCCCAGCTCGGGATCGGCATGCAAGACTCGGGATTCAGCGCCGACTGGCTCGTGGTGGACTACCGGCCGCTGGCCGAAGAGAATTGGACCGCCTTCGTCACCCAGTACTGCGACCCGGCGCAACCGGCGACCGCGGTCAGCAGCGGGCCGGGACGGCGACGGTTCGAGTTCATGCGCCGCGCGGACACGACCATCGACGAGCTCGGCCAGGAGAGCACGGCCTGGCGGCTCATGGCGCCCTGGGACATCACACCCGAGACCGCCCGCTTGGAACGGCACGCGGTCTACACGTTCCGAGGACGGTGGGCACAGCCGTGGCGCTCGGGCAACGTCTTCCTGGCCGGTGACGCGGCGCACGTCATGCCACCCTTTCTCGGGCAGGGCATGTGCTCGGGCCTGCGGGACGCCCGCGCACTGACCTGGCGGCTGAGTCTCGTGTACCGCAGGCTCGCCACGCCCGCGGTGCTGGACACCTACGGGCCCGAACGCGCCGGGCACGTCCGGGAGCTCATCGACGAAGCCGTAGCCGCCGGCCGGGTCATCTGCGAACTCGACGTCGACCGGGCCGCCGCCCGCGACGCCGAGATGAAGAAGCGCTCGGCTGACCCGGATGCCGTCACCCGCGAACCACCGCACCCCCGCCTCGGCCGGCCGTCGCTCACGATCGACAGCAACGGGGCCGAGGGGCGGCTGGCACCCCAGGGACGAGTGCGCGTCGGCGACCGCGTCGGGTTGTTCGACGACGTGGTCGGCGGCGGTTGGCAGCTGATCAGCCTTGGCGGCGATCCCGCCGAACTCTGCGATCTCGATGACCTGTCCTGGTTCCGGCAGGTCGGCGGTGTCGTTGCGGACGTGTCCGGCCACGGCCGCATTGAGGATGTCGACGGCGGGTACCGGCGCTGGTTCGCCGAGCGCGGCTGTGAGGCAGTGCTGGCCCGCCCCGACTTCTACGTCTTCGCCGCCGGTGCGCACACCGACGTTCCGCGCTTTCTGACCCGCCTGCGCCAGGCGCTGGCACCGACCGCAGGAGAGTGAACGATCATGAGCATGCAGGTCCACCGGCTCGCCGATGCCGAACTGTTCGACCCGCCCGGCCACCGGGGCGTGGGACCCGTCCGGCTCCTGGGCGGCGCGGACGCGCCGGCGACCGGGGTGACGGTGACCTTGTCGCACTACCTGCCCGGCGGCGAAGCGGACATGGCGCCCCAGCCGGCGGACACCGTGTATGTCATCGTCGCCGGCGCGCTGACGATGATCAGCGAGGGGGTCGAGGAGACGCTGCATCCCTACGACTGCGTGCACTTCACCGCCGGAACGTTGCGTCGAGTGCTCAACCGAACGCCGTTGCCGGCCAGCATGCTGGTGATCAGACCGGCGAGCACATGAGCAACCTCGCGCCTGACCACGGCACCGGCCCCTGCGACGGCGCCACCCGAGCCTGGTCGACCCCTCGTCGGTGGGTGCCGGTGGCCGCACCCGATCACTGGCACATCCCGCCGCGTCATCACCGACCAGCCATTTCGAAAGGGAACCGATGCGCATCGTAGGCGTCAGACGACCGCACCACGGTGATGGTGTCGAGGTCGCCAGCCTGGCCGAGCACGGCGACACCGTCACCCTCATCGCCTCACTCGCGGACTTCTGGGCCGACCCCGCCGCATACCTGTCCGCGTCTCCTACGGGACCGACACTGGCTACCGCGCAGCTGCAGCGGGTACCGCCGGTGTTGCCCGCCGCGCGGGTGCTCTGCATCGGGCTGAACTACCACGACCACGTCGCCGAAGGCAGCTACCGCGACCAGGCTTTGCCGCCGTATCCGACCCTCTTCGGCCGGTGGACCCAGTCCCTGACTGTCGACGGAGCGGAAGTGCCCGTCCCTGCAGGCGAAGAGGGGCTGGACTGGGAGGGCGAAGTCGTGGCCTGGGTCGGAGCGCCGCTGCTCGACGCCTCTCCCGAACAGGCCCTGGCCGCCGTCATGGGCTACTCGGTGTTCAACGACCTGACCGCCCGCACCGCGCAGAAGCGCACCTCCCAGTGGACGTTGGGCAAGAACGCCGACCGCTCCGGACCCCTCGGGCCGATCGTCCCCGCCGCCGAGGTCGGGGACCTGAACCAGGGCCTGCGGCTGCGAACCCGCGTCAACGGGCAGACCGTGCAGGACGCCCGGACCGACCAGATGATGTACACGGTGGAAGACACACTCTCCCAGATTTCCCACACCCTCACCCTGCGACCCGGCGACCTGCTGGCGACCGGGACACCATCCGGGGTCGGCTACGCCCGCACCCCGCCCCGGCTGCTGCAGCCGGGCGACACGGTCGAAGTCGAAGTGGAACGCCTCGGCGTGCTGCGCAACGCCGTCGTCGGCAACGAGCAGCGCTTCGCGGCTGCCGCGTTTGCGTGAGCCGCCCTGCGGCCCCGCCGTTGACCACCATCGCCACCCGCCACGCATCACCGATGAGACGCCTGTCGAGGAGAGATTAATGAAGATCGAAGAACTCGGCGCACGAGCCGAAATCCACGACGTCTTGCTGCGCTACTGCCGTGGACTCGACCGCGTCGACATGAGTCTCGTCCGCGGTGCCTTCCACCCCGACGCCTGGGTCCAGTTCCCCGAAAGCCTGCACGCCGGATCCGTCGACGGATTCGTCGAGTTCCTCTCGGCGGAGATGCCGCGGTTCGTCCGGACGATGCACATGCTCGGCAACAGCCTGATCGAGTTCGACGGCCCATCCGTCGCCCACGTCGAAACCTACCTGCAGGCGGATCACCAAGGATCCGAGCGGCACCACTGGAAGGGTGAATACGTCAAGCTGTGGGCACGCTACCTCGACCGGTTCGAACTGCGCGACGGTGTCTGGCTGATCTCGCGCCGCCAGTTATTCGTCGACTGGATGTACCGCTACCCCGCCTCCGGCTGGTTCGACGATCACCCCGACGCCTCCGTCGGCTTACGCGACGGATCCGACCCGAGCCTGCGTGCCGTCGCCGGCTTCGACGGCACGCCGCTGACAACGGAAAACTGGTCCGCTCAACCGGGAACGACCCCGGCCGCGACCTAGGTACCGTCGTCGCGGCCGGGCACACCCCCACCTCGACCGTGACCATCTCCGCAAGCCACCGTGGCTGAGCGCCATGAACAATCCGCCCGCTGTAGGAAGGCGCCGATGTGACCGCAGAACAGCAACTCGAGCTCGTCAAGCGCCACTACTCTCTCAACGCTGCCGGCGACCACGCGGCGGCCGAGCAACTCCTGACCGATGACTTCGTCATCGAGATCCCTCCGTAGATGCCCTTCGCGGGGACCTATCGGGAAAAAAGGCGCTTTTCGTGAGCTGATCCCGATCGTGGTCGAGAGTGTCGGGGGGCAGCGAGATGAAGTTCGTCGCCACCACCGTCGGAGACGGCTACGCGGTCGAGCTCGTCGAATTCACCCTCGCCGGGCAGGACAATCCGCCGGCGCAAGTCGCCGAACTGATCCGATTCTGCGACAATCAGATCTGCGAGATCCGCCCCTTTTACTTCGATCCTGCCCATTCATCGACGCCACCGCGCGCCACACCGCTTAGGCAAAACCATTCGCACAGAGAGGAAACAGGTTATGGGGAACGACCGCGACAAAGCAGCTATCATCGAGGTTCTGAACCTCTACGGATTCGCGCTGGACGCGCACCAGTGGGACTTGTTCGACCGCGTCTTCACCGACGACGTCACCGCCGAGTTCGGCCCCGCCGGCGCCGCGTGGTCGGGCCTGGCCAACTTCAAACGCTCCTTCGCCGAGTTCCACAACCGGTTGGACAACCACCAGCACACGATGATGGGCCAACTGGTTCACGTCGACGGCGAAAAGGCCAACGCCTTCAGTTACGGCAACTGGCTGCTGGTGCGCGACGCCGCCGAAGGCGGCTCGACCTGGACCGGAACCGGCTGGTACGACGATGAACTCGTGCGCACAGAGCACGGTTGGCGCATCCGGAGGCGCGTGTGCCGATTGATGTCGTGGACCGGCAACCCCTCGGTCCCGGAGCCGGACCAGGAACACAAGCCCGACATGGAGACCAACGTGCTACGCCAGCACAGCGAGGCAGGCAAGATCGGCTACCTGAAGGCGATCACGGTGCGGTAGGCGCGCAACGTTCCACCGCCGGTCCCACCACGGACCGGAACCTATTGGATACCCGCCCGCAGCACGAAGGCTGTCGGCGGACCGACGCCCGGTGCGCCGGTCATCGTGCCGACGGGAAGGCTGGCTGGACACGATGGTGCTCGGATCCTCTTTGACACGCCCGCCTGGGCCGGACGCCGAATACTCTAAGAAGTCCTTCTGATGACACGCAAGAGTGAGAGTCTCATGCTCAACACTGATACAACGTCTAAGTCAGCCGACCTCGCCACCGGCGTCTTCGCCGGCCCGATCCGCGGGCTGAAATACCAGACACCGACCACCTCCGGCTTTACCAACGACCGCGGTGAGTTCTACTACCGCCGCGGAGAAGCAGTCACCTACCTCGTGGGCGGGCTGGTCCTCGGCGCCGTCGAGGGAGCACCGCGGGTGAACCTGGCCCAGCTGGTCAACCGCGTAGCCGGCAAGATCGACAGGCTCCACGACCCCCTGGTGACCAATCTCGCGCGGCTGATCCAGACGCTGGACCAGAATGGCACCGCCGAAAGCGGTGTGTCGATCGCACCGCTCGTGCATCAGCTGATCGAGCCGGTGGTCATCAACTTCAGCCAGGCCGAGTCCGAAGCCGACACCTTCGCCCACGACCCCGTGGTCACAGGCCTGCTAGACAAGCTCAACGCCACGGCAGGCGTGTTCACGGCGACCACACCGCGCGAACTCCGCAGCCCGGCCGCCGCACGCAACGAGCTACGGCGCAACATCCGCGGCATCATCAAGACGACCGACGTCAAGATTCCCCTGCGGGACGGATCGTTCGTCTACGCCGACGTGTTCCGCCCGGACGACCATGCCCGCCATCCCGTCGTCATGAACAAGGGGTTCTACGGCAAGAGCTTCTATCACGAGTGCATCTGCAACGCAGAGGACGCGCTGAAGAAGGAGCAACTGGAAGACCGATTCTTCTCCGGCAACCCGGACGGCCTGCAGGACGAGAACCACGAAAGCGTCGACTCGGCGGCGTGGGTTCCGAACGGCTACGTCTGCATCCGGGTGGACGCCCGCGGTGTCTGCAAGAGCCCGGGGCTGCAGTCTCCGCTGAGCGTCCAGGAAGCCGAGGACTACTACGACGCGATCGAATGGGCGGGAACCCAGCCCTGGTCCAACGGCAACGTCGGGCTGTGGGGGATGTCCTATCTGGCGATGACCCAGCACAACGTCGCGAGCCTGCAGCCACCCCACCTGAAGGCGATGATCGCCCTGGGGACCGACGCGGACCCGTATAACGAAACCTTGTACAACGGCGGCATCTTCGGCGAAGGCTTCTGGAGCTGGTGGTGGAAGACCTGGTCGGGCAAGAACTTCTGCGGCAAACGCCGGGAAACCGACTGGATGGCTCGCGTCTTGGCGACCCCGTTCAACGACCCGGCGGCCTACGGCCCTCGAGGCTCGATCTTCATGCGCCCCGAGCTCGAGAAGGCGACAGCACCAGTGTGGATCGTCGGCCCGCAGACGGGCGCCGCGATCCACCAGCTCGGCAGCAGCGAAACCTACATCCGCTCCACCGGGGCGACAGCGCGGAAGTTCGACTTCGTCGACGCCTGGTTCCCGCACTGCTACAGCGACTCCACCGTCGCCGAACACATGCGGTTCTTCGACTACTGGCTCAAAGGCGAAGACAACGGCGCGATGGACCAGGCGCCCGTACGGGTGCAAGTCAGGACCGGCGACGCGGCCTACTACGTGTTGGAGGAGCCCGAGTGGCCCATCCCGCGGACCACCTACCGCCGCTGGTACCTGGACGCGAGGCCGTCGGACTGGCACGGCGACGGACGGCGTAACGACGTCCTGCGGATCAGCGAGAACGTTCCTGCTTCCGGACACAGCACGAACTACGACGCACATCTCGAACTGGGTCAGGCGACACCGGCGCCGACGGGCCCGGTGGGCGGCACCCCCCGCTGGTCGACGGGCGTCTCGTTCGTCAGCGACCCTCTCCAGAAGGACATGGTGCTGGTCGGCTACATGAAGGTTGGCTTGTGGGTGTCCTCGACCAGCGCGGACATGGATGTGTTCGTGTCGCTGCGCGTGTTCGACGAACAAGATCGGGAAGTCCGGTACGAGGCCATGGTCCACCCGGTCGATCCGGTGAACTTGCATCCGATCGGACACGGCTCGCTGAAGGTATCCCGACGCAGGCTCGACGAGGCGCGGTCCACGAACTACTGGCCGGTCCACACCCACACCGAAGCAGATCACCAGTCGCTGAACGACGAAGAGATCGTCGCCATCGAGGTCGGCCTCAACCCGAGCAGCGCACTCATCCGGAAGAACAGCCGTCTGCGGATCGACATCCAGCCCTATTCGCCCGCAGGTGTACCCGTCCGCGCTTATGACGAGAGCTACCACCTCGGCGCGGTGAACACCATCCACACCGGACCCGACCACCCCAGCTACGTGCAGCTGCCGATCGTGCCGGCGCGATGACATGACCACTCCGCGAGAGGAGACGGCAATCATGGCCGTCACTGAAGACAACACCGAAAGGCTCGCGACGATCCTCGGCAAGGTCCGCGAGCTCGGACCCACCTTGCGCGAGCGCGCACCCGATGCCGAACGCGCAGGCCGTCTCTCCGATGAGACCATCGCCGACCTCGATGCGACAGGCGCGTTCACCATCGGCAGCCCCGCCGAGTACGGCGGCGACGAACTGTCCGTGCGCCAACAACTGGACGTCGTGTCCGAAGTCGCCCACTGGGACGGCTCGTGCGGCTGGAGCGTCTGGGTCGGCGCCTCCACCAACTGGATCCCCGCCGGCTCGGGCGCCCGCGTCGTGGACGACGTCTACGGCTGCCCCTGGGTCGGACCGCGAGTCGCCGGCTCCAGCCACTTTCCCGCGTCCCGGGGACGTGCGAAACGGGTCGAGGGCGGCTGGGTCATTTCCGGTGGGCCCTGGACGTTCGGCAGTGACTCACTCTGGGCCCCCTACACCAATCTCGGATGCATCGCCGATGACGGTGCCGGGTCCTATCTGGTCGGCGTCCAGGTCCCGCGCGACGCGCTCCGGTTTCTCGACGACTGGCACGTCGCCGGCATGCGCGCCACTGGCAGCGTCTCCATCGCGATCAAAGAAGACGAACTGTTTGTCCCCGACTACCGTGGTGTCGACTTCCGTCACGTGGTCGGCGGAACTCTCGACAGCGGCCTCAAAGGCGCCCTGTGGAAGGCACCGTCGCTGGGCTGGGCCTTCAGCCTGATGGCCGGCATGTCGATCGGTATCGCGCACGGCGTGTTGGAGCGTTTCCTCGAATGCTCCGCAGGGCGGCCCATCCGCGGCACTACCTACAAGAACCAACTCGAAGCCCCGCTCACGCACCTAATGCTCACCGAAGTTCATGCCAAAATTCAGTCGGCGACGTTGATGACCCGTGCGAATGCCGAGGAGACCGACCGACTCGGCGCACTCGCCGCTGCCGGAACTCCCGCGGATCCGGAATACTTGCAATTGTTCAGCGCACGTGTCCTGGCCGAGACCGCGTACGCGGCCAAATGGTGCGCGGAGGCGATCGAGCTACTCCAACGGAATTCCGGCTCGACCGCGATCATGGACTTCGAGCCGATCCAGCGAGCGTGGCGCGATGCCCGGGTCATTACCTTGCACGGGGCACTTAACCTCGAAGCACTGTCCGAAAACTACGGACGGTTGACGGCCGGGGCCGAACCCCACAAGTTCGATGGCATCACTACCCTCGACCGGTTCGCGCTCGTTGCCGTGGCGAAAGCCGGATAGCGCGGTGAAGCACCTCGTCCGCGCTCAGGGCGTGTACCTGGGTGCCAGTAGCGCCTGCAACGCTTCAGCGGCAGTGTCCACGACGGATTCGAAGGCGGCGTTCGCGATGGTGGGCACGCGCACGACGCGTCGTGCCACGATGATGCCGACAAGCATGGCGGCGACGACGCCCACGCGCAGGCGGGTGGCGTCGTCGTTGCGCAGGTGGGCTGCGGCGCCGATCATCAGCCGGGCGTCGATGAACTCCCGTAGCTGGGTGGGCCGCCTGCTCGTGAGCGATCGCGCCCCGCAGCATCGCCAGCAGCGGCTCGGATGCCTGCGGATCGTTGACGAACACCTCAAGGAAAGCGCGCGCGACGCGTTCTCCGATACCGTCCGCGGAACCTTGCCACGCATCGGTCATCCGCACGAGCGCAGCCGAATGCCTACCACGAAAGTGCAACCAATACGATCTACACCGGACCCGCTCATCCCGGCTATCACCAATTGCCGATAGTGCCAACGATTTACACCCGCGGCCGCCCCGAACAGAAAGTAGATACCATGCATATAGAGGGCGTGAATACATGACCGAAAGTAGCTATTCAGCTGGGCTGAGTGCTGGTGGTAGCCAGGCACCGGTGGCGAACAGTTCCCGGAGTGTGTGGAGCTTGTCGATGTCCCACTTCGTGGCGGTGTCCAGATAGGACTCGACGACGGCGAAGTCGATCTTGGAGTCTTACGACGATGAACGTCTCACCGCTGTCGGGGAAGGCCTCGATGTGACCAGCGACACTATGACCTTCTTGTGGTCCAGAGCGAGGAGCGGCGTCGGCGGCGATTGTCAATTCTTACTCGTGCGGCGCGGGAACCGGCCGTCGCGCGGCAGGTGGAACGTCGGCCGAGCTATTTTGGTATGTCCACTCGCCTCTGATGACTGCGGGCGAGACATGCCCGTTCGTCGGGACGTCCGCGACGCGGCGGCACCCTTCTGGCGGCCGGACCTGGTGTGTTGGCGGCCTCGTCGCCGCGGCCGGCCGAGCTGTGGCTCATCCACCCGGACGCTGCCACGCCGGATGACAGCGAGATCGCTGAGGCTCTGAGTGGGGCGTTAGGCGTAACAAGTCTTACGGCAGAGAGGAAGAGGCAGGCGACTTGGACGCGCTCGCTATCTCTTGTGATTCAAAGATCTGAAACATGTTCATGGTCGACTTTGCGCCCGCCTTGTGTCATCTTGTGCTACGCAGTATCAGCGATCAGCGAGAATCTTGTGGCATCAGGCACGAGATCGCAATCGAAATCGAGGTCGGCTTCGATGACGACACAACCTACCTTTGCTGCTGCCAACAAGGAAAGCACGGTGGACCCAGCCGCCGACGACAGATCGACACTCGGGTCGCGTTCGGTGACGACAGCTCTTCTGGAGACTCCGCCCGCGGTACCCGCCCCGTCCCGGCACATCAGAGCGGCCCGTCCCTTCGAGCGCAGCGAGCTGCGATCGGTGCTGCCTGCCCGGGTAGCGGCGTGGTTCCGGGCGCACGTCGACGTACTGGCCGCGGCAATGGCCGCGGAGATCCAGCAGTCCGTCCCGGAATACAGCCTGCCGACCGGCATCAGTCTCGAGCAGGGCATCCGGCTGGCCGTCGGCCAGTGTGTGGAGAGGGTCTTCGCCCCGGACTCCCAGCCTGATGCGTGGGACTTGGTCTTCCGCGAATTCGGGAAGATCGAATTCGACGAAGGACGGACTCTCGACTGCCTGCAGAGCGCCTACCGGATCGGCGGCAGGGTGGCCTGGAAGCACGTCTCGGCGGTCGGGCGGTCGTTCGGGCTGAGCACGGAGGTCGTGTGCCGGTGCGCCGAAGCCATTTTCGCCTACGTCGACGAGATCTCCGCTTTGTCCATTGAGGGCTACGCCGCCGCGCAGGCTCGCGCGGCCGGTACCATCGCGCTTCGTCGCAGACGCTTGCTGGACATGCTGCTGACCGATCCATCGACTCCTGTCCGGGCGCTGAGCCCCCATGCGGCTTCGGCGCAATGGAGCTTGCCGCATGAGGTCGCCGTCGTCGTGCTCGAGCCGCGCACTGCTGACCGTGGCATCGACATACCGGTTCTGCCCAGCAATGTGCTGGGAGATTTCGAAGGCCGTGAGCCTCGCCTGATCGTCGCAGATCCGGGCCGTGAGCTGGATGACCTGGCGGGCAGTTTGCGAAAATGGCGTGTGGTGGTGGGCCCGACCGTGGTCCTCGCGGCGGCCCCGAGTTCGTTGGCCCGTGCGCGGCAGGCTATGCGGTTGCTCCGGCGTGGCGTCATCGCCGACGCGCCCGTCGTCTGGTGCGCCGACCACCTCACGACACTGTGTCTCTACACCGACGAGACACTGCTCAAGGAACTCTGTGTCCGCGCATTGGCACCGCTGGCCGGCTTGACGTCCAAGCAGCGTGCCCGCCTCGGCGCTACTTTGCTGGTCTGGCTGCAGTCCCGGGGGAGTGCCCCGGAGATCGCCGCGAAGCTCCGGGTCCACCCGCAGACCGTGCGCAACCATATGCACCGGCTGATCGAGCTGTTCGGCGCTCGTCTCGACAACCCCGACGACCGCCTCGACCTGGAAATCGCGTTGCGGGCGGAGGCGCTTCACGCCGCCAGCTAAGGTCGAGTAGCCGGAGGGTGCAACTCCCTCCGGCTACTCGACCTGAGACAACTGCGAACTCCGGCGGCGGCGTCGCGTCGCCAGCCCTACCACCTGCTCGTCAGCAAAAATCAGCCTCTACCAGACGAACACTCGGCCACGAAATCGGGTCGGGTGTTCGCCTTGTCGTGCTGCGTGGAAAAGTCTGCCGCTTTCGGAGCTGGCGCTCGTCCCTGTTCGCGGAGTTCTACGAAAAATACCAGTCTTGCTCTTGCTAGAATTGGCGAAGCCGC
Source organism: Amycolatopsis sp. H20-H5 (assembly GCF_035828755.1). NCBI lineage: Bacteria > Bacillati > Actinomycetota > Actinomycetes > Pseudonocardiales > Pseudonocardiaceae > Amycolatopsis > Amycolatopsis sp. H20-H5. The sequence goes on from NZ_JAYMZS010000040.1 coordinate 48,140, forward strand.
AGTATGGACTTGTTGCCATGCAACTTCCTGCAGTGGTGAAACCCCGATCGGGAAACCAGGGTCAGCAAGATGATTCATGTTCACCCCAACTCGAACACCGGACAGGATGAAGACACCATGCCACGGGTGAGCACAGTCGTGATTACCGCCACATTCGGTGTCGCCATAATGATCGCCGAGGGCGCCACCGCGTCAGCCGCGGCCGGGCCCACGCCTGCCAGCTCTCACCAGACGCTGCGGCTCGACGCTACCGACGGTGGTACCGACCGGCACGTGATCCCCGGCGGCTGTTGACAACGAACGCCGCCCTGAGGGTTGCCGGGTTCGCGACCCGTGAATACATGCCCGCGCTAAGCGAGCCAATGCGGGCTCTCCCTGTGCCAGTGCCGAAAGGGATCTCTTTTCTTTCCTGATCCAATGAATGGATTGTGCTCGACCGCTGTGCCCAAAACAGTTCGGGGTTCTCACATGGATCGTACGCGAGCGCGCAATCCGATGCTTTCCCTAGCTGATCTGACTATGTGGAGGTCCAACCATGACCAGTCTCGTCAATTCGTCGACCGGGCTCCTTCCGGCTGACACCAGTCAGCGCTATCTGGCGATTCTGGATGACCCGATGTATGCCTGTCTGGTCCGTCTACAGGACCTGGTCAGCTATGAGACGGCCCGGTTCTGGCGAGCACGCGAGGTTCGTGCGCTCCACCTGCCGGTGACCACCGGTTCGATCTCCTCGCCGATGGGTCTAGGCAGCGATTCGCTTCCCGTGCAGGTCGACATGTTCGGGGTGCCGACCTATCTCGCCGACTCGATGCAGTTCATGCTCGAATACGGGTGCCGACTCGCGCCGAACGGTTGTTACTACCTCATGCCGAGCTTCCGCGGGGAAAAGGCCGACAGCACGCATCTGAGCCAGTTCTTCCACAGTGAGGCCGAGATTCCGGGCACGCTCGACGACGTCATCTCGGTGGCGGACTCCTACGTCCGGTACCTGGCCGCCGCAGTGCTGGAACACCTGTCCGGTGAGGTCGCCGAACTGGCCGGGGAAGTCGCCCACATCGAATCTTTCCTCGCCACGCCGACGGCCAGAATGACCTTCGACGAAGCGGTGGACGTGCTCGACGCGAACACGGCGTGCTTCGAAGTGCACGACCAGTGGCGGACGATCACCCGGCTGGGTGAGTCGAAGCTCATCGAGGGGTATGGCCCTGGCGTCTGGCTCAGCCATTTCGACCAGCTCTCGGTGCCCTTCTACCAGGCTGTCGACGAGACGGGTACCAAAGCCCTCAATGCCGATCTCCTGCTGGGACCAGGCGAGGTTGTCGGCTGCGGTGAGCGCCACACGTCGGCCGAGAACGTCCGCGCCGCATTGTGCGGCCACGGCGTCGCCGAGGAGGACTACCAGTGGTATGTGGACATGAAGGACCACCGCGCCCTGCACACCAGCGGGTTCGGAATGGGGGTCGAGCGGTTCCTGATGTGGGTGCTCAAGCGCTCCGACATCCGCGATCTGCAGTTGGTCGAACGCTACAACGGCGAGATCACCGTTCCCTGAGTCCGCGTTCGTACGACACCGGTTTCGCCGGCCAGAGGAGGTAGCTGATGTTGTTCGGCGGTGAGCGGACACGCTCTGTCCTGTCCGCTTTGGACACATTGGGGTTCGAGCGGCTGCTCGCGCTGCCCGCGGTGCCCGTCAACAACCCCCGGCGGATGCGGTACCCGGTGTCGGTGACCACCAGCGTCGACGATGAGCAGTGGTACGTCCGGTCCTTCGGTACCGGGTTCGACCTGGTCGACCCGATCCGGCGCGGCTCACTCGGCCGCTGGTACTCCCTGGGCTGGGGTCTCGTGGACGACCTGCAGGCGGCGGAGTTGCTGATGGTGCACGCCGGGGAGACCGATGCCGGCGGCCTGCCCTCGCTGGCCGAAGGCTTGGCGGTCGAGATCACCGAGCAGTGCGCCACCCGTTCGGAGAGTTGTGTCCGGCCGGGGCGATGGGGAACCGAACTGCGGATCTCCGCCGTGTTCGACCGAATGCCTGAGGGGCGGTGCTGACCAGCGATGTCGGCTCCGCCCTACGTACGCGCTCTCGAAGCAGCCAAGTTCATCATGGGACCGCCGTCGATCAAGGGCATCCCGCTGTGGCGCGGTGCCGGCCTTCGCGCGGTGCAGCTCCTCATTGAGGGGTTCCTCGCGTTGGTAGCCCGTCGCGAGGAGGCCGCCTTCGCCGAACACGGCTTCCTGTCGTCCGCCGAGGCCAATAAGGAAGTGTTCGGCAGCTACGCCAACGTCTACGAGCTGCTCGACGTGCCGGGGCATCCGGGCACCCAGTTCCGTTCGGACAACATCGTCACCTCCATCGCTCGGTTGCAACGCGAGGACAGCGCCGCTCCGGTCGTCGCGGTCGGCAGCATCCTGCGCGACGCTGCGGGCAAGACGCCTCCGCTGTTTCGCGACCGGAACATCTGGCCGGTCGTCGAGCTGAACCAGCTCGCTGACAGCGACAAGGCCTTGGAGTTGTTGGGCTTCTACGCGACGGTCATCGAGGACCTGTTGTGGTCCATCGGTGTCCCGTCGGTCACGGTCGAAACTCCCGCGCTGGCGAGCTATGGCAAGACGACGTACCTGACCGTCGCCGTGCTACCGAACAAACGGCCGACCGTGCTGGCCACGCTCTACATCCTGGCCGACGAACTCCGGGTGGCACTCGGTGAACAGCACGACGTGATCGACGTCGGGTTCACCGGCAAGCTGCTGGCGACGGCGGCCATGGTGCACGTCGACGCTCGCGGGCTTGCGTTGCCGAGCACCATCGCGCCGGTTCAGGTGGGAGTGACACTGTCCGCCGGCAATGACCAAGCACAGTCCGCACAGTGGCTGGAAGAGCTGCGGGCCGGCGGGTTGCGGTGTGAAACGACACTCGCGGGCAGCCAGGGAGCTCGGGCGCGAGCCGAGCAGGCCTGGCATCGCAGGAGCGTTCCGTTGGTGATCGGGCTCGACCGAACGCCCGGCGCGGTCACGACGTGCACCCGTCTTCCGATCAAGCGGACGGAACTGCCAGAGCTTCCCTCACCGCAGGCGGTCCACGACCTCCTGGCCGCGGGTGACGCGCGGCTGGCGAAGACGGCGCGGCGGCTGTTCGACTCGGCGATGGACGAGGGGGGACATCTGCGGTCGAGGTGCGACTCCTGCGCCGAGGACGCCGGCCTCGCGGTGTTCGGTGTCGTGGTTCCGCGGACGCCGGTGCGCTGCGAGCGATGCGGCACCACCGGGCAACGACTGTTCATCAGTGACGAAGGACGGTTCTACTGATGACGGAGTCCGTGTTCGTGTCCACCACCATCCCGTACGTCAACGCCTGTCCGCATCTCGGCCACGCGTTCGAGTTCGTGCAGGCCGACGTGACCGCCCGGCATCTGGCCAGGCAGGGCAAGGAAGTGTTCTTCTCCAGCGGCACCGACGAGAACAGCCTCAAGAACGTCCAGTCGGCGGAGAAGAACGGCGAGTCGACCGCGGATCTGGTGCGACGCCACGCCGCGGACTTCGCAGGCCTGATGTCCCAGCTGGGTGTCGTCGTCAACAGGTTCGTGCGTACCAGCGTCGATCCCGACCACCGGACGGGCGCCGCCGACCTGTGGCAGCGTATGGCGGATCGGGGCGACATCTATTCGCGCCACTACGAGGGTCTGTACTGCGTGGGGTGCGAGGAGTTCCGAACGCCGGCCGAGCTGGTCGGCGGGCGGTGCGCGGTGCACCGGACCGAGCCCTCGACCGTTCGGGAACGCAACTACTTCTTCCGGCTTTCCAAGTACCAGGACGCCATCGTGGGCGCGTTGACCGGCGGCGATCTACGGATCTGGCCTGCTTCCCGGCGCAACGAGATGCTCGGTCTCGTCCGGGGTGGCCTGACCGACATCAGCATCTCCCGCTCGGTCGGGCGGGCGCACGGCTGGGGAATCCCCGTGCCGGGCGACGACAGTCAAGTGATGTACGTGTGGATCGACGCGCTCACCAACTACGTCAACGCCCTGGGCTGGGCCCGGGGGAGCGAGGACTACGACCGGTACTGGCGCGACGCTGGCCGGCGGATCCACGTGATGGGCAAGGACGTCACGCGGTTCCACGCCGTTTACTGGCCCGCGATGCTGATGTCCGCGGGCCTGCCGTTGCCGACCGACGTCGTCGTGCACGGCCACGTGCTGCTGTCAGGCCAGAAGCTGAGCAAGTCGCTGGGAAACGTCGTCGACCCGTTCGAGCTGATGCACCGGTACAGCACCGAAGCGGTGCGTTTCCTGATGCTCGCGGAGTTTTCGCCGTGGGCCGACGTCGACTTCACCGACCAACGGCTCGTCGCCCGGTACAACACCGATCTCGCCAACGGTCTCGGCAACCTCGTCGACCGGGTGACGGGGATGACCCAGCGTTACCGCGATGGGGTCGTGCCCGAAGCCGGACGACGCGGGCCGCTGGAACTTTCGTTGCTGCACAGCGCTGTCGAGACAGCCGGCGGGTGCCGGGAGTCACTCGACCGGTTCGATCACCGGGAGGCGGTTGCCCGGATCTGGGACCTGGTGCGGGCAGCGAACAAGTACGTCAACCTGCGCGCGCCGTGGGACCTCGCCGGGGCCGCCGACAGCGGTGACACCGACGCCGCGACAGTGTTAGACGCCGCCCTGCACGATCTGGTCGCGACGCTGCGGACCGTGGCCCTGCTGCTAGGGCCGATCCTCCCCGGAACGTCCGCGAAGGTGCTCGATGCTCTCGGCCTGGTCGTCCCGGACACCAGGGAAGACGGTTTCAGCGCTCTCGACGGTTGGTCACCCGGGGTCGCCCAGTCGAAAGTCGGCCATCCGCCGCACCTGTTTCCTCGTCTGGAGCTGACATGGTGACCGCCAACCGCAAAGACCCGCGGCTGCCGCACGCGATCGCCCCGGGTGCCGCGCTGGGCATCTGGACGCCGTCCGCACCGGCGCCGGCCCTGTTCCCGCGGCGTTTCGGGCGTGCGGTGGATGCCCTTCGATTCGAAGGCTTTCCGGTCGTGTTCGCCGATTCGGCGCGGGGGAATGTCGGAATCGGGGCGGACTACCCGGCCGCATTGGCCACCGACCTGCACAAGCTGCTCACTGATGAACGGGTTGGAGCAGTGCTGTGCACGACCGGCGGGTACACGTCTTCAGCGGTGCTGGCGCATATCGACTGGGCGTTGGTGCGCGAAGCGGCGAAGCCGATCATCGGATACAGCGACATCACCTCGGTGTTGTGGGCGGTACTGTCCCAATCCGAGTTGATCTCCTTCCACGGCCCGATGCTGATCTCCGAATGGGGCGAGTGGGGCGGTCCGTGGTCGTATACTTTGGACAGTTTCCGCCGCGCGCTGAGCCCAGGACCGGTATCGGCCACGCTGGCCGAACCCGACCGCTGGACCGACGAAACCCTGTGGTGGGACAAGGAAGACACCCGTCGCAGGACAACACAGACCGGCGGCTGGCGTTGCCTCATTCCCGGCAAGGCGCAGGGATGGCTGCTGCCAGGCTGCGCGGCCACTGCGGCCCATCTGTTCGGCACGCCGTACCTACCCGACGTCGAAGGCGCCCTGCTCTGCCTCGAATTCGCCGACATGGGACCGGACCAGGTATGGGCGCACCTAGTGCAATGGGCGGACAGTGGCCGGCTCGATCGGGTCTCCGGGCTCGTCGTCGGCCGCCACTCCGGCCCGCGAGCCGCCGCCGGGGGATCCCGCGACTTCGACGCCGTCGTCCGCGACGTCGTCGGAAACCGAGGATTCCCCGTGCTGGCCGACGTCGACTTCGGCCACACCGAACCCATGGTCACGCTCCCGGTCGGCGGCCGCGCACTGCTGGACGCGACCGCCCGCCGACTGACCCTGCTCGAACCCGCCACCTCCCCCATCACGTCCCCCCTCATCAGGAGAACACCATGAACGGCACGCATTTCACCGACGTCGACGACCAGATCGTCGTCCATACCGACCAGACCCTGTGCGTCCGCTGCGTGCTGCCGGAGAACTTCCCCGGCACCCACGTCGACGCCGACGGAGTCTGCGAGTACTGCCGGACCGAGGTCGAGCGGGTCGACACCTCGCGCGACGAAGTCGACACCGCGCTGGCGGAAGGCCTGGCGAAGACCGCCGGAGTCGCCGACTACGACTGCGTGCTGCTGTTCAGCGGCGGCAAGGACAGCTCGCTGTCGCTGATCCAGCTGGTCAAGGAGCATGGCCTGCGGGTACTCGCGCTCACCCTGGACAACGGGTTCCTGTCGCAGGTCACCGCAGCGAACATGAGCTCGGTCCTCGACAGCGTCGGTGCTGACCACATCGTGGTGCGGCCGCAGAAGCGCGTCATGCACGGCGTCTATCGCAGCGCGCTGACCAGCTCGTTCGGCCCGGAGACAGTGAAGTACTCAACGGCGGCGTGCGGCTCTTGCATCGGTATGGTCTTCGCCGCGGGCATGCGCACCGCGGCCTCCTATGGCGTCCCGCTGCTGGCGGGCGGCTGGACCCCCGGGCAGCTCACGACCTCGGCCTTCGTCCCGGCGAGCTTCCTGCGCGAGGTCATCGGCCGCAACCTCGACCCGGTGCGGGCCACCACCCCGGCGCTCAACGACGACCTCGACGCGTGGACGCGCGATTCGGGCGAGCTACCAACCGGGCTGGTCAACCCGCTCTACGCGACCGACTACACCGAAGCCGGCGCGCTGAAGATCCTGGAGAAGCACGGCTGGCACGCACCGCGCGACACGGACTCCTGCTCCACCAACTGCCGGCTCAACGGCTTGCTGATCATCGACCACATCAGCAAGTTCGGCTACCACCCCTATGTCTACGAGATGGCGCACCACGTCCGCATCGGCGCCATGTCCCGTGACGAAGCCCTGTCCAAGCTGCGCAACGTCAACCTGAAGAGCTCGGCCGTCGGCGCGGTCGCCGTCGAACTCGGCATCCCGTCACCGCTGCGCGTCCACTGACCCGCTCGGCCGAACCCCCCATTCGGCCGAACCCGAAATCCCGCCACCAACAGAGAGGCCTTTCATGGACACCGCAACCATCGCCACCGCCGCCGAGGCGATCGACCGGCTCTCCGCCGCCGAGATCCGCGCGCTGGACTTCTCCCGCGTCGTCGGGCTCACCAACGAGCCGAACATGCCCTCAGGCGGGGGCGAAACCGTACGCCGGGTGCTGCAGCTGGCCCGGCCGCGGCCGGGCCGTCCCGTGCTTGAGGTCGGCAGCAACACCGGGTACACCAGCATCGAGCTGGCCAGTTGGCTCGACGCGCCGGTCACCGGGCTGGACTACAACCCGGTGTCCAACGCCTTCGCCGCGGACAAGGCCCAACGGGCGGGGATCGACAACGTCACGTTCGTGCTCGGTGACGGCCAGCGGATGCCGTTCGAGGACAAGACGTTCGATCTGGTCTTCTGTAGCAACGTCACGTCGTTCATGACCGACCATGAGAAGGCGATCGGCGAGTACTACCGCGTCCTGAGCGCCCGCGGAGTGCTCGCCGCCGTCCCGATCTACTACCGGACCGCGCCGCCGGAGTCACTGCGCTCGGCCGTCGAAGAGGCGATCGGCGTCCCGCTCAAGGTCACGGACAAGGACTACTGGGCCGACATGTTCTCTTCGGAAGGCGTCAGCCTGGTGGCTGACGAGCCGTACGAATACATCCGCCAGAGCAGCGAGCGCATCAACTCCTATGTCGAAACCGTGACGCGCCAGCCGCACCTCGAATCGCAGCCCGCGGAGAAGGTCGCCGCCTTGCGCGAGCGGCTGGCGCACTTCTACGAGTTGTTTGACGAGAACCTCTCCTACTGCGGGTACTCGATCATGTTGTTCCGCGTCGGACACCCGAACCCGGAGCCCGTCCTGCACGCCACCCGGCCCGCGCGGCCGACGTCGCTGTGACGGCGGCTGAAGTGCGCAGCCCGTTGCGCGCGTTGATGGACGACGGCGTGCGGCCCAACCGGCTGCAGGACGTCGCGTGGCTGGGGGAGTACCTCGAAACCGGGGCGCGGGCGGGAGAACCCATCTTGCTCAGCCTCGGCGAGACGTGGTCCGGCACGCCGGAACCGTTGCTCGCCGCGTTGCGGGAGGTCCCCGCGGATTCTCACGGGTACCAGATCTCGATGTACGGGCTGCCGACGCTGCGCAAGGCGCTCAAGGAGTATGTCGCTGACACCCAGCGACTGCCCCGCGGCGCGTCGTGGGAGCTGGCCGTGAGCTGGACCGGGACCCGCAGCGCGATGCGGGACTTCGCCACCACTCTGGAGCGCGGCACGAGCCTCGCCGTCGCGCCGGCGTGGGACTACAGCGGGGTTTTCGAACCGCTGGGCTTCCAGAGCGCGTACGTCCCGTTCGATCCCGCGGAGCAGTCGGGGCCGAGCGTCGAGGGGGCCCGCGCGGCCGCGGCCGCGGTGCCGGGAAACCTCGCGCTGGTCGTCATCAACGCCCAGCACAACCCGACGGGCGCGAACTGGTCGCCGGAGCTGGTCGAGGCGTTGATCGAGATCGCGATCGAGCGCGACGCGGCGATCCTGGTCGACGACGCCTATTTCGGCGTCTGCCAGACCGAGCCGCCACCGACGTCGGCGCTGGCGATCCTGCTGACGCGGCTGGCCGGCGAGCCCTCGCCGGTCCCGTGGCTGGGGGTGCGTTCGCTAGGCAAGCAGTTCCATTGCAACGGCTGGGCGCTCGGCGCGGTCGTCGCCGAGCCCGTGCGACTCGACGACCTCGTGAACGACGTCCGTCCCCAGCACACGTTCAACTACGCGATCCACCTCCAGTGGGCGATGGCCCAGTGGCTGGCGGATCGTCCTGCGGTAGAGCGGTATCTGGACCGGGAGCGCGCGGAAACCGCGGAGAAGCGCGCGGCGGTTCTGGACTGGCTGCCGGTGGGGACCCGTGACCGGGTGATCGCTGGACCGGCCACGCCGTACTTGCTCTACCCGGTACCGGACGACACCGGCAGTAGCGACGTCACCGCGTACCTGCGCCGCGCGGTGCTCCAGTGCGGGGTCGTGCTCTCCGACGCTTGGCCGCTGGCGCGCGTCGGACCTACGGCGTCGACGGGGTACGTGCGCATGTACCTCGGTCCCGGGCTCGCCGAGCTCAGGACGGCACGGGATCGACTGGCCGACGAGGGGCTGTGGCCGAGCTATGACTGAAATCAGCACCGAAGTCGTCCCGTCTGAGGTGGGGCGGTTCCGCGGACATGGGGCACTGCTCACCGCCCTGGTCGTGGACGGCGCCGGTTCAGGGTTGTTCCTGCCCTTCGCGGTCTTGTATTTCCTGCACACGACAACGATTCCGCTCGCGTCGGTGGGGGGCGCCCTGACTGCGGGCGGCCTGCTCGCCCTGCCGACCCCGTTGCTCGTGGGGCCGTTGATCGACCGGTTCGGGCCGCGGCGGCTCACCGTCGCCGGGAACTTGCTCAGCGTGGTGGCGTTCCTCGGGTACCTGTTCGTCGGTTCGACGTGGCAGCTGGCGGCGGCGGCGTTGATCGCGGGCGTCGGCCAGAGCGCCAGCTGGACCGCGCTGGTCTGCCTGATCGGTTTGGTGGCCGCGCCCGACGAGCGGCCGCGCTGGTTCGCGGTGCAAAGTGTGGCGCGCAACGCCGGATACGGGCTCGGCGGGATCGCGGGCGCGGTCACCGTCTCGGTCGGCGCAGGCTGGGCCTACCCGCTGCTCGCGGCCGTCAACGCGGCCAGCTACGTCGTCGTCGCCGGGGTGGTCGCGTTGCGGCTGAACACGCCCGCCCAGTACCAGGCAGGGCCGGCACGGGATCCGGCGATGAAGGCCGCCGGCTATTTCGACGTGATCAGGGACCGGCGGCTGCTCGTGCTCGTCGGGACCAACTTCCTCCTGGTCGTGTGCATGAGCGTGCTGTCCGTGCTGGTCACGGTGTACCTGGTCGACGCCCTCGGCCAGCCGGCCTGGGTGGGCGGGGCGCTGTTCACGCTGAACACCGTCATCGTGGTGCTGGCGCAGACCACGGTCACCCGGCGCGTCGACGGGTGTCGGAAACCGAAGATAGTGCAGGTCGCGGCGGCCGCCTGGGCACTGGCTTTCCTGTTCCTCTGGCTGCTGAACGTGGCTCCTGGCTGGCTCGTCCTGCCCGGCGCCGCGCTGGCGGTCTGCGCCTGCACCCTCGCCGAGATGCTGCACGCTCCCACGATCAACGCCTTGGCCGTCGACACCGCGCCCTCGATGGTGTCCGGTCGCTACCTGGCGACCTACCAGCTGTCGTGGGGCCTGGGCACCGCCGTCGCTCCCGGGCTGCTGAGCTGGCTGCTGTCTCGCGGAGCGCAGTGGCCATGGCCGGTGCTGATAGTGCTGTGCGCACTCGCTGCCGCGGCTATCGGATTGCTGCTCAAGTGGACCGAAAACCTTTCCGCTAAAACGAAAACGTGAGGAAAAAATGATGACCACCACCACTGTTCAGCCCGTTGGCGCCGACTACGGAACGGACGCTCCCGCGGTCGGCGGCCCGGTCTCGTCAGCCGACGAGTTCTCCACGCTCCGGGAGGTCGTCGTCGGCCGGGCGAGCGGCGCCCGGATCCCGAACCCGCAGGACATCTCGACCTGGCTCGCCCTCTACAGCCATCTCGACAGCAAACAGCTCGCCGGGATCGAAGGCGGGGAACTCCCGGCGTATGTCCTGGAAGAGACCGAAGAGGACCTCGAGGTACTGGTCGAGTCCCTGCGCGGACTCGGCGTGGTCGTGCACCGGCCCGCCGACGTCGACCATGCGAGGCCGTTTTCCACCCCGCACTGGGAATCGACCTCGGGAATGTACTCCTACTGCCCGCGCGACCTCACCCTGATCGTCGGCGACACCATCATCGAGACGCCGAGTTCCGTGCGGGCGCGTTACCACGAACTCGATGGGCTGCGCGGGCTCTTCCACCGCTACCTGCGTGCCGGATCGCGGTGGGTTTCGGCGCCGAAGCCGCAACTTCGGGACGAGCTCTACGAAATTGGGGCCGACAAGTTGCCTGCCCTCGGCGAGCTGGAGCCCGCGTTCGAGGCGGCGAACGTGCTGCGGTGCGGCCTCGACCTGTTCTACCAGGTCAGTTCGAGCGGCAACGAGTTCGGCCGGATCTGGCTGGAGTCATTGCTGGCGCCGCGCGGCTACCGGGTGCACCCGGTTCGCGACGTGTACCCCTTCACCCACCTCGACAGCACCATCTCGCTGATCCGGCCCGGGCTGGTCCTGCTGAACCCGGAACGGGTCACCGAGGACAACATCCCCGACGCCCTGCGCAGGTGGGACCGCCTGTGGTGCCCGCCCATGCGCCAGGTCGGCTCGCACGCGACGGCCCAGCCGCTGAGTTCGCCGTGGCTGGGAATGAACCTGCTCATGGTCGCTCCCGACCTGGCGATCGTCGACGCCGCCCAGCACGAACTGATCGCCGCACTGGAGCGGCACGGCGTCGGTGTGCTGCCGCACACGCTGCGACACGGCCAGGTGCTGGGCGGCGGCTTCCACTGCGTCACCCTGGACACCGTCCGGGACGCGCCCGCCGGTATCGACTACTTCGCCTGAGTCCGGTGAGCTTCGCCGAAAACCCGGTGTCGTCACGACGCGGTGCGCTCTGGGCACCTCAACGCCGTGTGGTGACGGCGGGCGTCCTCCTTTTGGTGACGCTCATGGGTTTCGAGTCGATGGGGGTCGGCGCCGCGATGCCGACGCTGGCCGCCGATCTGCACGGCACCGCGCTGTACGCGTGGCCGTTCATCGCGTTCCTGGCGGCCAGCCTCGCGTCCGTCGTGGTCGCAGGCAGGCTGTGTGATCGCAGCGGGCCCAAGCTTTCGCTGTTCACCGGGCCGCTGCTGTTCGTCGCGGGACTGCTCGTCGCCGGTTCGGCGCCGTCGATGGCCATGTTGCTCATCGGGCGGGTCGTCCAGGGGCTGGGCGACGGCATGCTCATCGTCCCGATCTACGTCGTGGTCGGGCTGCTGTACCCCGAACGGGACCAGCCCTCGATGTTCGGCGCGCTGTCCGCGGCGTGGGTGGTGCCGTCCTTGGTCGGCCCGGCGCTAGCCGGCTGGTGTGCCGAGCACCTGACCTGGCGCTGGGTGTTCTTCGCGATCGTGCCGTTCGCCTTGTTGGGATGGATGCTGGTCCTACCGGTGCTGCGTACCCTCCCGCAGCACACCACGCGGGGAGTGCCGGTTCGGCGGGCGCTGCTGTGGGCGGCTTTCGCGAGTGCGGGGGGGATCGCGGCGATCAGCTGGGCGCTGCAAGCGCGTACGGCCGCGGCGCTTGTCACGGGTGCGATCGGAATCGCTTTGCTTGCGCCGTCTGTGCGTGTCCTGCTACCGCCGGGAACGCTGCGGGCTCGGCGCGGACTGCCGGTGACTATCCTCGCGCGCGGCTTGCTGACTGGGACGTTCTTCGCCGCGGAGACGTTCATCCCGCTGACGTTGAGCAGGGTGCACGGTTATCCGGCGACGGCGTCCGGGCTGCCCCTCACCCTGGGCGCTCTCGGCTGGGCCGGGGCCTCCCTGTGGCAGTCACGCCGACCTGGGCTTCCACGGGACATGCTCGTTCGGCGAGGCTTCCTCCTCAGTGCCGTCGGCATCGGGGCCATGACGCTCATCGCCCCGACGTGGGGACCCGCGTGGCTGACGGCTCCACTTTGGACGGTGGCCGGGGCCGGGGTGGGGCTGGCCACGAGCAGCCTGAGCGTCCTCACGCTGTCCGCGTCGAGCGATGCGGATCGGGGCTTCAACTCCTCGGCGATCCAGGTCAGCGACCTGCTCGGCGCAGCACTGTTCACGGGCCTGGGCGGTGCACTGGTGACCGGACTTTCCTCGGCGGAGGCACCGACCGCCGGTGTGGTGGTGCTCGACCTGCTCATGGTCGGCGTCGCGCTGTTCGGCGCCGCCGTCACCAGAAGCAGGTGCAGAACCTGATGGTAGGGCACTGGGCTCAGCGGCGAGGGCTCCCGGTTCGCCGGTGATCTCTCCGCTGAGCCCAAGAACTCGTGAACCTGTCGGTCCCTCGCTGCGTGCGTCGCGGGGGTGTCATCCCTACTCGGCCCGGTCATACCTACACCCGATCCGCAACCTCAAGGGATCGAGACTAAAGACAAAACAGGCCCAACGCCCCCGAAGGGGTGGACGGGACTGTCCCCGAGTTGACTATTGCTCCGGTGGAGCATCTGGTGGGTCGGCGGAGTCGTCGCGAAGGTCGTCGTCGGTGATGCCCGCGGTTGGGACGGTGTTGATGTAGGGGTCACGTTGGATCCAGTTTTTGCCTTCGGCGGCGATGCCTTCCAAGATGTGCAGCGTGTTGGTGAACCCGGCCGCCTCCAGTGACATCTTGGCCAGCGAGAGCGCGCTTTCGTCTGTGGCTGTTTCGCTGGTCTCGTGGTCGGTGATGTCGATGTTCTGCGGGCCGCCGTTCATGAGGACGAGTTCGAGGCGGTAGTTCAGGTCTGAGCTGGTGGTGACGTGGACGGAGGACACGGCGTCGAAGCGGAAGTTGTTGCGCACCTCACCACAGAAGGCGGCCTTCTCGAAGTCGAGTTCGGTGCTGAGTTCCCGCACCCCGTCTCGGGTGATCAGGAACAGGCGGAGGTCGTATCTGGAGTAGCGCCACGGCGCGTGGTTGCCTCGGGCTCGTTTGCAGTTCGCGGCCGGTGTCTGTAGGTAGGCGTGGGTGAGGATGTCGCGCCAGGCCAGCTTGTAGTGCTTCATCGCTCTCGCGACGAACAAGGTCTTGTCGGCGCTGAGCCACCGCTCCATCTCGGTCTCATCGGGCCGGGTCGAGTCGAGCTTGTCCTTCCATCGGGTATAGGCGTCTTCGCGGGAAGCCAGCACCTCATCGCAGTCGCGTTGTTCCTCTGTCACCCGGCGGCGTTCGCTGACGATCCGTGACCATCCCGCGCCTGCGGCGATCGCTCCCGCGGCCGCGACCACGGCTGCGGCGGTGTTGGGAACCACGCTGATCGTGGTCGCGTGGGCGATGATGTAGGCGGCTGCTGCGAGGAGCACGATGATCGCGACGACGCAGCGGAGCTTGGTCGTGGGCTCGACGCGGTATCGCGTGCGGTAGGAGAACAGTTCGTCGCGTTTCCATTGCCGGATCAGGGTGCTGGTTTCGTAGCGGATCAGCCACCGGATGCGGCCGACAGGGATCAGGCTTTCGCGGTAGTTCTCGACGATTTCGTTCCGCAGCGCGGCCTGGTATCCCGAGATCGCTGCCAAGCAGGCCTGGCTGTCGTCGCGGGGCGCGTATCCGGCGGCGTAGTGGGCGAAGGCGTGATCGACGCGGCGGGCGAATCCGTCGTCGAGGGTTGTGCCCCGGCCGGGCCGGAGACGGTAGAGCCGGTCGTTGGCGGCGATGCGCGCGGATCGGTAGCGCCACTCGTGGCCCGTCCGGACGACCCCGACGGCGGCGCCCACGGCGATGACGTACGCGAGAATCGGCAGCACCTGTGCGTCCAGCACGATGGTCTGTCCCAGGTAGAGGACAGCGAGACCGCACGCGATGCTGCCGAGCACGGCGCGCACGCGATCGCGCCCGGCGACGGTCGAGGGTGCGGGACGGCGTACGCGGGGTCGGGCGGGGCGAGGGTGGAAGTAGGCCCAGACGCGTTTCGCCCGGTCGTTGCTCATCTGCGTGGCCTCGGCCGCGCGACGGGTGCCGGCCCAGAAGCTGTCACGCAGACCGCCGGTGAGGACGAGATCGAGGTGACGCAAGATCTGCGCGCGTTGTTCCGTGTCCAAGGCGGCAAGGGCCGTGATCGCTGGGCGCGGGTCGGCATCGTGAGTGGCGAGGCATTCCAGCAGCCGGCACAGGGCAGTGACGGCAGGGGTCCACGCGTCGTGCGGGAGCGCCGTGCACAGTGCGGGGAACTCCGCCAGCTGGTGACGTTCGTCGGTGGTGAGGTCGCGGTAGGACCGTTTGGCCAGCATCGCCAGCACCCAGTGGAACTGGACCTTCCCATGATTGAAACCGTGGCTGCGGGCGTCTTCGATGAGCTCGCGAGCACGGTTGGGGATGCCGTCGGCCAGATAGTGCACACCGACGGTGTACTTCTGCTGCGGTGAGGCTCCGGGCAGGACCTGGTAGACGACTACGTCATGAACCTCCTCGCCCACGATGCCGACAATTGCTCCCTCGCCGACGGTGGCGTGAGTGCTGGGATGCGGCTGGCTCATGCGAGGCCTTTGGCCGCGGCGATCAATGCGGTGATCTTGGCCGCCAGGTCGGCGAGCTCGGCGACCAGGCCGCCGAGCTTCTTCAGCGCGAGCACGACGATCTTGCCGCGTTCCGGATCTTCGGAGGTGAGGGCCTTGTCGGCGATGTCGAGTTCGGCCTGGGCGGCGTGGAAGGTGCCGTCGTCGAGCTGGCCACGGCTGCGTTCGCGGGCCAGTTCTGCTCGTAGCGCTGCGAGTTCGGCGGCGAAGTCGGTGGCGCTCGGGGTGGGTGGTGTGGTGTGTTGCCAGACGGTGCTGCCGGTGACGTTGACGGCCTGGATTCCGACCTGGCCGTGGGAGGTGGAGTACACGGTGCCGTGGGTGGGGGTGGTGTCATCGGTCATGGTGGCGGGTGTCCGTTCTGCGACGAGTTCGGTGGCCAGGTGGACGGCGAACGCGGCGGCATTGGCCGCGGCCTGCGGTTGCCAGTCGCGGTCTGCGTCCGTGGTTTTGGTTCCGTCGGCCCAGTCGCTGATGCCGCGCACGACCGCGACGGGGGAGCCGTTGAGGTGACCGGCCTGGGCGACGCCGGCGGCTTCCATCTCGATCGCCAGCGCGTCGTTGTAGTGCTGGCGGATCCAGCGTGCTTCGGCGGAGAGGCGGGAGTTGTGCACGACCTCCCCAGCCGCGATCACGCCGAAGTGCACCGCCGTGCCGGAAGGAACGTCGCGGGTCCAGGTGCCGGTGCGGGCGACATGCTGGGCGACCTGGCTGACCTCGTGGTCGGTCTCCCACACACGCGGGCGGGCCTTGAGACCGTCGTCCTCGCTGGTGGCGCCGTGGTAGGCGCAGATGTGGGTGGCGACCACGACGTCGCCGAGCGGGGTGTCCCACAAGGCGCCGGCGACGCCGACGAACATCAGCGCAGCGGGGGAGAACTCGGCGATCGCGCGTTCGGCGAGCACGGCGGCCGGCTGGGTGCCCTTGCCGGTGAGGCTGAGTGCGACGCGGCAGGTTGTGCTGCGGATCGTGCCAATCTCGAACCTGGTGCCGCGGTCGTGCCGGTGGGAGGTGACGTCGGTCAGCCAGCGGTGCACGGCGTTGTACTCGTCGTTGAAGGCCGTGAGCATCACGACCAGATCGTCGGTCATGGGAGCACCTCGCTGGTCGCGGTCGGGGTAGGGCGAACGAGAGGTGGGAACAGTGAGCTGCGGCTTCCGGCGGTGAACAGCCGGGCCGGCCGGCCGGGCCCGTCGCGGCGTTCAGCGTCGAGCGCGACGATGAAGTCCTCGACCGCGTGGACTTTGCGGTGGAAGTTCCGCGGATCCAGCTGGACACCCCACACCGCCTCGTACACCGTCCGCAGCTGCGTGATCGTGAACGCGGGCGTGCAGAAGGCAGTGGCGAGAGCGGTGTGTTCGAGCTTCGCTCGGGCTCGCTCCAAACCGTCGTTGAAGATCTGTTCGTGGTCGAACGCCAACCGGACACGGTGAGTGAGCACCTCGGGCACCGGTGTCCACGCGGCGCGCGCGGCGTCGGTGCCGGCGACCGGTTCGGGAAGACCGGGCGCGATGGCGAGGTAGGCCACCGACACGACCCGGCCACGTGGGTCGCGTTCGGGTGCGCCGTACGCACCGAGTTGTTCCAGGTGCAGCCCGGCGGCGTCGAGGTCGGCTTCTTCGCGCAGTTCCCGATGGGCTGCCGCGAGGATGTCTTCGGTGTCGGTGGCGAGGAATCCGCCTGGGAGGGCCAGGGCGCCCAGGAAGGGCTCGATGCCGCGTTCTACGAGCAGGATGTGCAGGACTGACTCGCGCAAGGTGAGGATCACCAGGTCGACGGCGAGCAACACGGGTGGGGGTGTCCAGTGGTCATCGGGCATGGACATCACCATAATTAATGTCAGTTAGACAGTAAAGGTGAATCTCATTCCTCCCGATCGTGACGGTGAGTAGGCAGATCGCGGCATTCGAGTGCTCGCGGTTCAGCGCTGCGGCATGGCCTGCTCTGCATTGCGCTGGTGTCGGCAGCGGTCGCGTGCGACGAGGGTTTGCGGTATCGCTCATTCGCAAAGATGTTCGTGCGAGATCGCCTATATTCGACGGCGGAGGTTCGATAAGACGCTCGAGGCCGTTGGTGATGTCATTGGGAACTGTGGCCCACCAGCGACGATACTTAGCACCGGAGTAACGGGCGGCGACGCGGTACAGCCTCGTCGCCGGAGCGCAGCAATGCCATCTTCCCCGCTGCTAGCCAGCTTTGCATGTCCTCGATGTGAGGGTCGTGGCTCCTGTGGTGCTCCAGTCGGCTCAACTGCGGTGGGTCCTCAGAAGGCGTGTCTGATCTTGGCCGCGAAAGCGACGGGGGCCGCCCCCGTCGCCGCAGCTGAGGCAGAAGTAGATGCCCGCACCTCGAGTCGGCTGGACGCGGAACACGGCTGAACGGTAGAACGGGCAGTCGGCGCGGAGCGTGCCATGGTCGTCGAGCGCGGTGAGGGTCATGTAGCGGCGGACGATCTCGACGAGCGTACCCGGGCGCGGAGGTTCCCCCTGGTGCCGCGGTCGCGGTGGTGGCGACGCCAGCAACGCTAGACGGGCACACCGACGTTCTGCGGCTCGTCGAGCTCGTTCGCCGCCGGAGCTGCTCAGCCCATCTTCGCTCGCATCGTCGTAATCGGCGAGGGTGCCGGGACAGTCTCGTCGGCGTTGAAGGGCGGGAGGCCGAGATGGAGTGTGTAGTAGGCGTCGCGGACGTCGCGCAGTTTGACCTTGCCGACACCGAATCGTTCCGCGATGGCCCGTCCGGTCGGCGCACCGGTCCATGGTCCAGCGGTGTGGGTCTTGAGCGTTCCACCGCTGTGAGCGTGGTCGATCCGCGAGAGCAGACTCTGCAGTTCGCTGTCGTCGAGCACGCTCGAACGGCGGGCGAGCCGGGTGAGTTCCTCGATCGCGGCGGTGAGTGGGAGCGCGCGCCGCCGGAAACGTAGCAGCACCTCCGCGTACTGCTCCTGCAGCAACGTCGTCGACGACATCATCGGCGAACTGCCCCCGCCTCGGTGCACGTGGTGTCCTGCGGCTTCTGGCGCTGCTGTGCATTGCGCCGGTCGACTGCCTGCCACCAGCGTTGCTGGAACACCTCGGTGCCTTCGATGTCCTCGACGCGGGTGATCAGCCACAACTTGACCCGTGGCGCGTTGCGGCCGCCCGGATTCGGGACCGTGTGGTCCGGCCCGCCGAGGAACTGCTTGATCATCGCAGGGCTCCAGCCGCGGTCTTTCGTCAGTTCAGCTACCCCGATGTACGGGCCGCACTTGTCCTGCCAACTCATCTGATCCTGATGCCTCTCATGTCTTGGGCGCTCTCAGCGACGCCAAGCGACAGACAACCGTCTGACCAGCGCTTTGTCCATGCGGAAAATGAATGCATAGGCTTGACCCTTGAACCACTCGATCGGGCTACAGAACGGGCCGTCAAAGACCAAAACGCCACGGCCCAGCGGCGGGCACCGCCGCGGCGTGTCCACCTCAAGCGGATCCTGATGCCAGACTCGTACCTGATGTTGGTGATGTCGGCGTTCACCGTCGACCAGCTCGCCGCCGGCCGCCTCATCGATGTCCAAGTTCGAACGCCGAGCGCACCTCGCCGTGTGCGAAGGTGCTTGCTGAGCAGTTCGCCGCGGAGACGTCTGACCTGGTGGTGGTGGCGATGGCTAAGAACCTGTGGCCTGCGAAGGCGTTCGTCGGCTGTTTGCAGAACAACCCAGCGAGGACGGTCGTCGCGTCGTAACCCCTGTGTAGTCGCGGCCCCACCCGACGGGTCCACGCCGGTGACTCGGGATGAAGTTCGGGTCTGCCGTCGCGTTCTTGACCGCGTCAAGTAGCTCGGTGACGTGTTCGCTGAGCTCGACACGACGGGGGTTGTGCTACCCAGGCGATGGGCCGGATGCCGACCTGGCCGTCAGCCACAGGCGGGCGTTGCGGTTGACGGCGACGCATCATCTGAAGGTCGCCTTGAATCCGGTTGATACTCACGACGCGAGACGGCCAGGCTCCCGTCGAGTGTGTGGTTGAAACAGCAGACGGCATGGAGGGGCGTCGCACCACCGAGCCGTGCCGTTGTGGTGGTCATCGTGGTATCGGAGCAGTACGTCGGCAATAGCGTTCAGATCTGAGCGCAGGCCGTCGCGCTCCGATAGCACGCAGTGCCACTGCTGATCGATGTCCGTGTTCACCCTCTACCTCCCGTAGGTCTCAGCGCCGCGCAGGAGCTGGATGCTCTTGCCATCCCGATGAGGGCTGCGGGTGGCCCCTCGGCGCCACATATCAATCCTGACCTGCGGTTTTGAGTGCTGTTCAACGGCAGACGCTGGCTGGACGTGGCCGAATCAACTCATGGTCATAGGCAGTCATAGGTAGTTGTAAGGAGGTGAAGTAGGGCATTGGTAGACTTAGTTAGCCGAGGATGAGGAGGTGGGCCATGTCGCGACGCTTAACCAGACCGACCCACGTGCCCGAGGGGCACTCGCTGTTGATCGACAAATTGTGGTCGTTCTACGTTGCAGCCAACGGCCCCGCGACGAGAACGATCGCCAAAGTCATCAAGGAACTAGATGACGACCAACGCGACGGTACTGCCAACCACGAGACGGTCCGCCGAACCTTGACGGCTATTAGCCTTCCGCAATGGCAGACCGTCGAGGTGATCTTTTTGGCCCTGTGTCGGATCGCCGACGTAGACCCAGACGATGAAGATGCCGGCGACCAGTGGGAGTCGCCACGGCCGCATCGTGAACGACTGCACGAGTACTGGCGTCTGGCCATGTACGGACAACAGGATGACCTGCCCAGGACGCGAGATGAGAAGGCAAAGCAGGAAGCAGTCGAACAAAGACACCGGCCTGCAGTGGCTGACGACCCGTGGGGGGCAGCTCCACCTTCACGGGGCAGTAGCTTCGCTGACGAGCCGCCGTTCTGAATTAGCCCGATGGCGCGCGAGCCAGCGTTCAGCGCGTCGTTGCCCGTGGGGAGGGACGCCCGCGTCGGCATGCTCGTTGTTGTTGACGTGCGCGTCGTGGGCGTAGGGAAACCCGGAGGTTGTCGAGCATGTGGCCGAAGTGCACGCATTTGCCGGTGAGGTTGTCGTTGCGGTGGAAGAGGTCCATCCAGGCCGCACTGCGTTCCTGGTCTGTTGATGTGTTGGTCTGCGCAGTCGCGGTCGACAACAACTGCGGGAGGCAGTACCTGAGGTCAGAGTGGGGTCTTGAACCATTCGGCAGTGCCCTTACATAAAGGCTCACGTGGTACTTATTGTCATCTATTTGGCCTTGAATGAACTCTTCAGTTGTCGTACAAGACCGGCCAAGCGAGTATGACGCAGTTGTGCATCTGCACATGCAGGGTTTCTCGATTGGATGAAACCTTCGAAGCGTGCTCAGCAACTTCCTTGTGAGAGTTGCGCGTAGATTAATCCACGTGCAAGCTTGGGGGGGAATATTCCATACAGAGGTGAGTTAAGCGAGGGGGTTTCATGAACATCTACGACCCGTATTTCGTCGAACGCGTGTTCCCCGGTGAAGCTTGGCAACGTCCCGAGGCATGTGGGCCCAACTCTGCGAACTGTGTCGAGGTCAATCTTGGCCACGACGGCCTGGTGGGGCTGCGAGACACGAAGCTGTCGGATTCGCCCGTGCTCGTCTTCGATGACGAGGAGTGGGAGGCGTTCCTGACGGCAGCGCGGACGGGGAGTTTCCGTCGCTAGGAGGTATGTGGTAACCCGCCGCCGGATCCTTCTGTGGCGAGGTGGCGGGCTGCCACGTACGGCTGAGGTTGGCCGTGTCGCCGTTGCGCTTGCTGACAAGTGAACGAGCGCTTGCACTAGGGTGGGACCGGAATCGCCCCTGACCCAATAGCGGAGCTTCTGTGACTTCCTTGGTGCTGCAGCCTTCGGTGGCTACGCAGCGTAAGAGGCTTGGCATGCTGGTGCGCCAAGCGCGCAAAGACATGGGGATTACACAGGTGGCGTTGGGCGGAATGATCGGCTGTCGCCAGTCGAAGATCAACAAGATCGAAGGTGGCCAATGCGGACTGAAACCCTCTGACCTGGAGAGTATCGTTGCGTCACTCGACATCGACCCGGTGACCGCCGCCCAAATGAGAGTGCTGAACATCCGTGACACTCCGCAACGTGTGCGGTCCGATGGGCGTGTCGCGACGCCACCGTGGTTCGTCCCGATCCTCGATGAGGAGCGGGAGGTCACTGAGATGTTCAGCTGGACGGGCGAGCGCATCCCCGGCCTGCTGCAGTCGGAGTACTACATGCTTGCCCAGTTCCAGGCGGCCGGTGCCGCCGACGTCGCGACCCCGATCGTTGAGCGCATCTCGCGACAGCAGATCTTCGACAGTAATTCAGACGGTCGCTACGAGTTTCTGATCAGCGAAGCGGCGCTGAACCGTATGATGGAGAGCTTGATCGGCGCGATCGCGCTTGACCAGCTGTACTACATGCTCGATCTCATGAAGGACCACCCTTCGGTGCGAGTCCGGATGGTTCCGTACGGTGCAGCCGCCTACGTGGATCCCGACTACACGATCCTGCGGTTCGCCGACCACAATCGTGACTTCGCCTATATGGAGTCGATTTCTGGACTCGTGCTGGCGAAAGGCCAGGATCTGCAGAAGTACGAGGACTCTTGTGACGCTCTGCGGTACCTGGCGTTGTCGGTCTCTGATACGAAGCAGAGATTCGGAGAGAAAATTGGGCAGCTTGCGGCGGCGGAAGAGTCCCGGTGACGTTCGGGATCACTCGATTGCCACTTACGCTTAGAGTAAGTACCGAACTACGCTAAGTTAGATGCTCCAGACGGCATGCGAAAGGAAACCACCGTGGTTGAGTTCGAAGAAGAACCCTTCCCTCCTCCCGGCGTTGACCTCGAACATCCCAGCGTCGCCAGGGTGTACGACTACTACCTCGGCGGCCACGCCAACTGGACGATCGATCGCCAGTTCGGCGACCAGGTCCTCGAGGCCTTCCCCCTGTTGAAGCCCATCGCGAAGGCCAACAGGTTATTTCTGCACAAGGTTGTGCGTCATCTAGTAGGGCTGGGTGTCCGCCAATTCATCGACATTGGTTCCGGTGTTCCCACGATGGGGCACGCTCATCAGATCGCGGACGACGTCGCACCCGGGGAGGTCCACGTCGCGTACGTCGACTATGAGCCCGTGGCAGTCGCGCACTCGCAGAGCTTGCTCAAAGACAACGGTGATCCCAGCCGGCACGTCGCGATCCACGCCGACCTGCGCGATCCGGACCGACTATGGGACAAGATCCGAGACAGTGGCGTCATCGACCTCGACGAACCGGTCGCCCTGCTGCTGATCGCTGTCTTGCATGTACAGCAACCGCCCCCTGCCGGGACTGACGGCGACGACCTCGGTCCGAGCGCGGTGGCCCGGTACCGCGACTTGTTGCCGCCGCAGTCCTTTCTCGCGCTGTCACACCTGACCGACGAGGGTGTGCCGCCGGAGTTCGGCGACAAGTTGCGTCAGCTCAAGCGGATGTACGACGAGGCGAGCAGTCCGGTGATCTGGCGCTCCCATGACCAGATCGCGCAGTTGTTCGGCGACTTCACGATGGTCGAGCCCGGGCTCACTTGGACGCCACTGTGGCATCCCGAACACGCCGAGAACAGTGCGCTTCGGACAGACTTCGCTACACCTAACCAGTCGGCGATCCTCGCGGGCGTCGCGCGCAAGAGCTGACGCCAGGTACATAGTCCGTCGGGCTGTATAGGGCCGTAGCACTCTTGACTGTTTGGCATGTGCTGGTGTTGCGGCACCGGGCACGGCGGGAGCGTGGGTGAGCGCTCAGCTGTCTAGGTTGGTCTGCTGCTTGCGGATCTGTTGTACGGCGGTGTGTGAGAGCTGTGCTCGTTGTGCGATGTGGCGGTCGGAGTACATCCGTCGGCCGTCGGGCTTGTTGAACGAGGCTAACGATCGGATCAGCCGGTTGCGTGCGCTGATGGTTGTGGCGATGGTATCGGCGACGTCAGCCAGCTCGTCGAGCCGCTTCACCCGGTTGGCGTTCTGGTTAAGCCGCAAGTAGTCCAACAGACCCGGCACCACCGTGCGACGAGTCGTGATGCGCTGCTCGACGAGAATCCGCGCGGCCTGCTCCTCGAGCTGGGCATCGGTTGCGTCAGGGTCGACGTAGCCGACCGGGATCACGTTGGCCGACTGCACGTAAAGCACGCTGTTGCCGGGTTGGCTACTCATGGCGTCTGCGGCGCTCCGGATCTCGTGCAGCGCGGCAACGGCGTCGTCGTTGAGGTGATACGGCGGCGACGCACGGCCTGAGTGCAATGTTGCGCCGTCGATGATCCGTTGGGCTGGATTGGTGAACCGGCCCAGCAGGCTTTTGGCGGCCTGGGTGTGCAGCAAGGGGAGTGCCACGCTGATGGTTGTGGCCGATGTGGTGTTGACGATGTGGCGGTCGAGAAGGGTCAAGGTCAACTCGCTGCGCGCGAGGTCCACGAGCAGGCGCAGCGTCGCGCGGTTTGTCCTCCAGCTGAGCTTGTAGGCCTCGACGGCCGCGGCGGTGTCGAACTCGGTGACCTTGATAGTGACCACGACGCCAGTGTGCACGGCTGGAGATGTCACAGCAACTATTATTGGCAAAAATGTTGCCAAGGGCCGCTCGTGTTGAAGTGATCGGTCCGTCACTTAGCTATAAAACTACTAGTTGGAAGTTTTGTTGCCAGCTAGCGACCGCTCGTCGCATGCCCGCTGAATCTTGCTAAAGCGAACATAGCGGCTGGTCACGGCACGTTCGGGTGAACTTGTCGGCCATGGCGGGCAGGTCGAGCGGCTGTGGTGAGCGGGGATCAGCCATCGGCCGGGGTGAATCGCGGCGAGGCGCGTATGTCGTCTGGCGACGAAGAGCCACCGGCCACCTACGCCAGGTTCCGGTCACCGGAAAACTCGGTAACTATGAGTTGCGAAGGTGTCCCTGCTCATCAGAAAGGAGCACGCCCCGGCTTCACGCCCGCTCCGTGAGCCTCGCAGCACTCCGGGTACCTCCATACGCACGCGGGCGCTCTCCTCCTGCCAGAGGCGAGCGCCCGTGCGGCCGTTCACGATCGCTGCCGTATCGCACCGCGGTCACCTAGTCAGCATGGACCCGCTGATCACCGCGGCGCGGCGGCACCAACCACGCAAGGAACAACGTCATGACGATAAGCCGATATCGGCACGCCGTGCCAGCCCGAAACGACGATCTGCAACCTGCGGACGGTGAGCGGACCGAACAGGCGGCCGCGCACCTGCCGGCGATGCCGGCCGAGCCTCAAGACGCTCAACCAGCCGGAGTCCACCGGTGCGAACTCGATGAACGGAGCGCCGAACGGTTTGTGGCGGTGGTACAGATCGCTCGCGACGTGCTGGCGACCTGGGGCTGTACGGCGCGCTTCCTCTTGAACACAGTCGTCCTGCTGAGTCTGGTGATCCTCGGCGCCTGGCTGCTTCATGCCGACGTCGACTTCGGTGTCGTCCGGATCGCTGGCCGATAGCCAGCAGCTCGATCGACTATCCGACCGGTTTCGGCACCATCCCGCTTAGGTTGGATGGTGCCGAACCCGAGTCGCCTGCAGGCCGGATCGAAATCGATCAGGAATTCTGTCCGCGCCCGGGCCGGCCGTGTCGAACCGGACAGATCCCGCTGGTCAGCTGACGGCGAACCGCCCCCGTTGCGGGACTGTCCCGAAAAACACCGCCACGTTGACGACCGGCGCCTATGTACCCTCGTCGGTAGGGCGAACGTTGCCAGAGCCCCAGCATCCAACCCGAAAGGCCAGGTCAGGGCCCTAGAACAGCTCCGAGAGAAGTTCCCGAGCCTCGATGCACCCCAGTCGACGCCGGTCCTGCGGGACCGGCCTGGGCGTTCTCGGCAGCTCAGCGACGGTCGGGTCCAGGAGCTGATCCCTGGCTACCAGCTCGGCTCGACGGGGTACGAATTGGGCGACCAGTTCGGCATCGAACGGCGAACGGTCAGCAGCATTCTCCATCGACACGGGTGCCGATGCGCCGCCGTGGCCTCTCACCCGACCAGGTCGACGACGCCGTCCACCTCTACAACCTCGGCTGGTCCCTGGCGCGAGTCGGCCAGCACCTGGGCGTCAACCACGCCACAGTGCTGAACAAGCTGCGCGAGCGGGGCGTCCCCACCCGAGACACCCACGGACGTCCACGCGTCGAAGCAGGTGGTGCTCGATGACACCGCGTGCAGCTATATCAACTCGATCAGGTTCGGACGGGGCCACCGGCGTTCGGGCTGTCACCGTGATCATGGGCGCCGTCGTCGGCCTAACGTTCCTGTTCGGCTTCGGCAACGTCCTCGAACTTGCTCTTGCCTTGGTGTGCCCGTCTGGGTCGCGCCACTCGTCGCACCTGCTGTCGATCTCTCGATCCTCTGGCTCCTACTCGGCATGCGGCAACTGGCCCTGGCCGGGTCGACGCCAGCGCAACTTCGGCCAGCCCTCCGACTGCTGATCTTCGCCAGCGCGGTAACCCTGGCACTGAATGTGGCCGACCCGCTCGTAACCGGTCAGTACGGCAAGGCTGCATTCGATGCTGTAGGCCCACTACTGCTGATCGGTTGGGCTGAGGTCGGCCCCGATCTACTTAGCCTGGATCCGTGGATTGGCTGGTGGGGTGATCTTGGGGTGGGTTTTGTGCTGGTCGGCTGGTTGCGGGCGTGGTTGACTTGCTGGCGTTCCCAGCTTGTCCACTGTTGTGTCCTGGTTGGGTCTG
>NZ_JAYMZS010000041.1:0-31721 GCF_035828755.1 Amycolatopsis sp. H20-H5
GGTTTGTGGAGGTGGGGTTTGTGGAGGTGGGGTTTGTGGGGGTGGAGTTTGTGGAGGTGGGGTTGGGGTTATTTGAAGTAGGTTTTTAGGGCTTTTTGCCAGGGGGGGAGGGGGGTTAGGGATGCTTTTTGCCAGGATTTGTTGGATAGGACTGCGTAGGGGGGTCTTGGGGCTGGGCGGGGGAAGTCTGCTGTTGTGCAGGGGGTTACTCGGGTTGGGTCTGCGCCCAGCTCTGTGAAGATTGCTTGGGCGAAGGCGAACCAGGTTGTGGCGCCCGCTCCGGTGCAGTGGAGTACTTGGTGGGACGGGGCTTTGCCGGTCGCTATTCTGGTGGCCAGTTCCAGTAGGGCCTTTGCCAGGTCTGCTGACCAGGTTGGGGAGCCGTGTTGGTCGCTTACCACGGAGAGGGTTTCTCGCTCTTTTTCCAGGCGGGTTATCGTTTTTACGAAGTTTGTGCCCGTTTTGCCGTAGACCCAGCTGGTTCGGACTATCCAGGCTCGGGCTCCTGAGCTGAGGACCGCGTCTTCGCCTGCTGCCTTTGTGCGGCCGTATGCGCTTTGGGGACCCAGGGGGTCTGTGGGTTCGTAGGGGCTTGTGGCGTTGCCAGGGAAGACGTAGTCGGTTGAGATGTGCACCAGGGGGATGTTGCGGGAGGAACAGACCGCTGCCAGTACTCGGGGACCGTCGGCGTTTACCGCGAAGGCTTTGTTCTCGTCCGTTTCGGCTGCGTCCACCGCTGTGTAGGCGGCCGCGTTGATGACTACGGGTTTTGCGCCCGTTGCTTTTGCGCGGGTGGCCAATGCCGTGACTGCGGCTACCACCTCGCCTGCGCTGGTCACGTTCAGTTCGCCGGAGGAGGGGGCGAGTACGTCTACGTTGTCGTTGGCCAGGGCTGCCAGGTCCTGGCCCAGTTGGCCGGATCCTCCCGGTACCAGCAGGCTGAGGCGCACTTGTTCCGTCACTTTCCGCCGAGAGCGGCGCGGCTGCGCAGACGCTCCCACCACTCGCGGTTCGTGGCGTACCAGCGGACCGTTTCGGCAAGGCCGTCCTCGAAGGAGATCTGGGGGGCGTAACCCAGTTCGGTGGCGATCTTGGTGATGTCGACCGAATAGCGCCTGTCGTGACCCTTGCGGTCGGCCACCGGCTCCACCCGGTCCCAGCCCGCGTCCAAAGCCGTGAGGAGGCGCTCGGTGAGCTCCTGGTTGGTCAGCTCCGTGCCGCCGCCGATGTTGTAGATCTCGCCCGGCCTGCCACCGTCCGCGACCAACTGGATGCCGCGGCAGTGGTCGTCCACATGCAGCCAGTCACGCACGTTCAGGCCGTCGCCGTAAAGCGGGACGTTCAGCCCGTCGAGCAGGTTCGTCACGAAAAGGGGGACGACCTTTTCGGGGAACTGGTACGGACCGTAGTTGTTGGAGCACCGGGTGACACAAACGTGCAAGCCATGCGTCCGGTGGTACGACCGGGCCAGCAGATCCGACGACGCCTTGGACGCCGAATAGGGCGAGTTGGGCTCGAGCAGGTGTTCCTCGGTCCAGGACCCCTCGTCGATGGAGCCGTAGACCTCGTCGGTGGACACGTGCACGAACCGGCCGACACCGGCCTCGAGCGCCGCCTGCAGCAAAGTCTGGGTGCCGAGCACATTGGTCAGCACGAAGTCGGCCGAACCGAGGATCGAACGGTCCACATGCGACTCGGCGGCGAAGTGCACGACCAGGTCGACCCCGCGCATCACGGCCGTGACCTGGGCGGGATCGCAGATGTCACCCCGGACGAACCGCAGCCGCGGGCTGTCCGCGACGGGCGCCAGGTTGGCCTCGTTCCCGGCGTAGGTCAGTTTGTCCAGCACGACCACCTCGGCCTCGGCCAAGGTGGGATACGCGCCTGCCAGCACCTGGCGCACATAGTGCGACCCGATGAATCCAGCGCCTCCGGTGACCAGCACCCGCATTCCGCTACCGTCCTTCACAACCTGTGACCACCGTCGAGTGATCCGCGCCAGTGTTTCACGTCCACGGCAACCTCCGACCAGCCTACGGGCGTCTAACCACAGGATCGGTAGAGTCATGCCGAAGGCACTGATGCGCACTGGGGACAGGAACGGGGAGGAACAGGCGTGACCGAATGGCCCGCGCCGCCCGTTCCGGAGCGCCGTCACCACCGTGGGGTGTACGTGTTCGCCCGCCGCGGGGTGAAAATCGTGCTCAGCCTGTTCTCGGTGATCGTGCTCGCGCTGACCTGGTACGGCTGGAAATACATCGGGGACCCGACCGCCGGGCTGACCACCACGGACGTCTTCGAGGACAAGACAGCCCACGCGAAGCCGCTCGACGGCGCCATCGACATCCTCCTGGTCGGCCAGGACAGCCGGACGGACGCGCAGGGCAACGCGCTGCCGCGTGAGGTGCTCGACATGCTCCACGCCGGGGAGGCCGACGGCGAGCGCCAGACCGACACGATGATCCTGGTCCACATCCCGCAGAACGGTAAGCAGGCTGTCGCCGTCTCGTTCCCGCGCGACTCCCTCGTCGAGATCACCGGCGGGTTCGGCAAGCACAAGCTCAACAGCGCGTACGTGTACGCCTACAACGACACCTCGAAGACGCTCCAGCGCCAGGGCAACTCGAACCTGAAGGACGTCGACGAGAAGGCCAAGGTCGCCGGCCGGAAGAACCTGATCGCCACGCTGGAGAAATTCATCGGCAAACCGGGCATGATCGACCGGTACGCCGAGGTCAACCTCTCCAGCTTCTACGAGATCACGAAGTCGATCGGCGGGGTCGAGGTCTGCCTCAACAACGCCGTGAAAGAGAAGAAGTCCGGGGTCGACCTGCCGGCGGGCAAGCAGAGCATCGAGGGCGTGCAGGCGCTGGCGTTCGTCCGGCAGCGCTACGAACTGCAGAACGGCGACCTCGACCGGATCGCGCGGCAGCAGGCGTTCCTCTCCGGGCTCGCGAACAAGGTGCTCTCCAGCGACGTGCTGGCCAACCCGCTCAAGATCGCCGACCTGGTCACCGCGGTGAAGAAGTCGGTCGTGCTCTCCGCGGGCTGGGACCTGCCGGAGTTCGCCGAGCAGATGCGCGGGCTGACCGGCGGCAACATCGAGTTCCACACCATCCCCACCCTGGGCAACGCGAACGTCGGCGGCGCCGACGTGCTCCGGGTCGACCCGGCGCAGGTCCAGGCCGAGGTCGCCCGCCTCACCTCCGACGGCGTCGCGGCGACCCCGACCGGCCCGCCGCCGTCGGCCATCGAGGGCGCGAACGCGGTGACGGTCGAACTGTTCGACGGCTCCGGCTCGTCCACGGTCGCCACGGAGACGCGGAACCTGTTGCAGGGCAAGGGTTTCCAGCTCGCCGGGGACACCAGGCTGAGCTCCCGCAACTCCACCGTCATCCGGTACGCCCCCGGCGACACGGCCCAGCTGGCGCTGGTCCAGCAGGTGTTCGGCACCATGGTCCTGACCGAGCCGGACAAGGACGTCACGAAGGGGCACGTACGGGTGCTGCTCGGCAAGGACTTCCACGGCGCGGCCGCTCCGGGCGGCGCCCCGAGCGCCACCAAGCCGACCGGCACGAGCACGAGCGTGCCGACGAGCGCCCCGCCGAGTTACACCCCGGCCCAGCCGTCGCCGTCCGGATCGCGCCCACCAGGGACCCCGATCACCGCTGCCGGGGTGCCCTGCGTGAACTAGGCCGGGCACTGAGCGTGGCAGTGGCAGGGGTGCCCTAACCTTAAGCGGGGCGAAACGGCGTACGGGGAGGTGACCAGCGTGAGCAACGACGAGGACGAGCGGGACGGGCAGGCACCGGAAGCACCGGCCGACGACTCCAATAGGGTGAACGAGAGCCCTTCGACTACTCAGAGTAGCGAAACTCGGCGGCTGGTTCCGACGCCATATCCCCGCGCCCGCCCGTCCGAGGAGGCCGTCGAGGAGGCCGTGCAGGACGCGCCGTCGAGCGGTGTCCTGTCGCTGCCGGAGTCACGCGGACGGCGCGCTGGGCGGCTGACCCGCCGGATCGCGCTCGGCCTGGTGTCGGTCGTCGCGCTGAGCACCACCGGCTACGCCTACGTGACCAAGGACCGGCTGCAGAACAACGTCCACACCACCGACGCGCTGCACGCCGACCCCGCCGCACCCGCACCGCCCGCGGACGACGGCGCGACGGACATCCTGCTCGTCGGCAGCGACGCCAGGACCGACGCGCAGGGCAACGCGCTGCCGATCAGCATGCTGAAGGCGTTGCGGACCGAGGAAAAGGCCGGGGTCAACACCGACACGATCATCATCCTGCGCATCCCGAAGAACGGCGGAAAGCCTTCTGGCGTCTCGATTCCCCGTGACGCCTGGGTCGAGGTGCCGGGCCGCGGCAAGTCGAA
Organism: Amycolatopsis sp. H20-H5; assembly: GCF_035828755.1. Classification (NCBI taxonomy): domain Bacteria; kingdom Bacillati; phylum Actinomycetota; class Actinomycetes; order Pseudonocardiales; family Pseudonocardiaceae; genus Amycolatopsis; species Amycolatopsis sp. H20-H5. The sequence goes on from NZ_JAYMZS010000041.1 coordinate 4,381, forward strand.
GATCAACTCGGCGTACGGCATCGCGAAGGCCAAGTTCGCGGCGGACCAGCGTGGACAGGGCGAGCACGACCAGGCGAAGATCGAGCGCGACTCCGACCAGGCCGGTCGCAAGGCACTGGTCCAGACCGTGCAGGACTTCACCCAGGTCCGCATCGACCACTACGCCGAGGTGAACCTGCTGGGGTTCTACCTGCTCACCGAGGCGCTGGGCGGGGTCAAGGTCTGCCTCAACCACTCGACCGAGGACAAGGACTCCGGCGCGAACTTCCGGCGCGGCGAGCAAACGGTGTCGGGCGGGCAGGCGCTGTCGTTCGTCCGGCAGCGCAAGAACCTGCCGCGCGGCGACCTCGACCGGATCGTGCGGCAGCAGGCGTTCCTGTCCTCCGCACTGCACCAGGTGCTCTCCGCGGGCACGCTGACCAGCCCGTCGACGATGAGCGGGCTGATGGACGCCGTCCGCCGCTCGATCTTCCTCGACGAAGGCCTCGACCTGCTGGACTTCGCGCAGCAGGCGCAGGGCATCGCGTCCGGCAACCTGACCTTCGCGACCATCCCGGTGGTGAACATCAACGGCCGCAGCGAAGACGGCCAGCAGAGCATCGGCGAGGTCGACCCGGCCGCCGTGCGGACGTACGTGGCCGGGCTGGTCGGCCGTGGCCCTGACCCGGCGGGCGGCGGGGCGGCGGGCGGCGGTGGGGCGGGCGGCGGTGGGGCGGCGGGCGCGCCGGTGCCGGAAGCGGCGTCGGCCGACGTCGCCTGCGTCAACTAGCCTCTTGGCGTGAGCCTCACCGAACAGCTGCTGCGGCCCCTGCTGGCTTCGCCCGCCAAGCCGCTGATCACCCATTACGACGACGCACTGGGCAGCCGCGTCGAACTGTCCGTCGCCACCACCGTCAACTGGGCGGCGAAGACCGCCAACTGGCTGGTCGACGAGTTCGACGTCGAGACCGGCGACGACGTGGCCGTCACCCTGCCCGCGCACTGGCAGACCGTCGGCGTGCTGCTGGGCGCCTGGTGGTGCGGCGCGCACGTGACGACTGCACCGGCAGGCGCGCGGGTGGCGTTCGTCGGCCCGGACGCGACGTCGTCCGAGGCGAACGCGACGGCCGTGGTCTCGCTCGACCCGATGGGCCGCGGCCTGTCCACCCCGCCGCCCGGCGGAGCGCTCGACTACCTGTCCGAGGCCCGCCTGTCCGGCGACCAGTTCAGCCCGCTCTCCCCCGCCCCCGGCGACACCCGCGCCCTCAACGAGTCCACAGTGGACGAAATACTCGCCGAAGCCCGCTCCCGCGCGGCGAAACTCGGCATCTCCCCCGGCGACCGCGTACTGTCCACAGTAGAGTGGTCCGGCCGCGAGGGCATCCTCAACGGCCTGCTGATCCCCCTCGCCGCGGGCGCCCACCTGGTCCAGGTGAGCAACGTCGACCCAGCCAAGCTGGCCGACCGGCGCGCGGCCGAGCGCACCACCCTCGACCTCCCCTGAGTGTCATGAAAGGGTCTTTCAGGGCAATTTTTGTCCTGAAAGACCCTTTCATGACACTCGCTAGGCGGGCTGAAGCTCGCGCACGGCAGCCTCCCGCTTGCGCCAGCGCACGGGGTCCAGCGAGAGCCGCCCGCCGTTGAAGCCGAGCGCGAGTCCGGCGCACGCCAGTACGAAGACGAGCTCGTAGCCGCCCTGGCCGGTGAGGCCGTTGTCGACGTGCACCGAGAGCAGCGCGCCGACGGACACGACGGCGTAGCCGATGCCGACCAGTGGCAGCAGGAAGCCGAAGATGAAGGCGACGGAGCCGAGGATCTCCACGGTCATCGCGAAGATCGCCGCGGCGGTCGGCAGCGGGATTCCGGTCTGGGCGAAGAAGTTCGCGGTCCCGGTGATCCCGTTGTCCCATTTTTGCAGGCCGTGGGCGAGGAACACGACCGCGACCCCGATCCTGCCCAGCAGAAGGGCGACGTCCTTGACGCGAGCGAACATCATCTGAAGGCTCCCCGATCGGTGAAAGTTCAACTGACTCGGATCACGGTAGGACACCCGGCACCCGGTCCGGCAGGTCTCGCGGGTCATCGACAGGAACCCGACAGAATCACCCGCGGCCGATATTCGGTACGCGGTGCGGGCTCCGGACTGGAAGGCTGTGGTTCCCAGCACTTCCAGGCAGGACATGCCCATGCTCGAGAACCTGATCATCCAGCACACGCTCCGCGTCCCCGTGGCCGACGGGCCGCCCGGTGACAGTGGCACGGTCGCCCGTCAGCTGGACGCCACCCTGCTGAAGGCCGGGTTCAAGGCGTCCCTGCCGCTGCTGGAGCACATCTCGGGCCTGGCGCAGGGCGTCGCGACAGCGCGCGCCGAGCTGGTGGTCGAGGCTGTCAGCGAGCTGGTGGGTGACCACGTCGAGCACAACTCGTACTTCCTCGGCTTCCCCCACGACGTGCCGGAGACGCTGGACTTCTGGGTCCAGTGCGTGCACGACGCGCTGGATTCGGGCGGCAAGCTGCCGCCCGGCCTGGTCAACCTGCTCGCGCTGCCGAAGTACGGCCGTTACCAGCACACCTACGCCGAGTTGCTGGCCGCGCACGACGAGCTGATCCCGTCGGTCAAGGACCGGCTCACGATCGTGCACCTCGGCGGCCCGCTCGCGGACGAAGCGCACGAGCTGTACCTCTCGCTGGCGGGCCGCCCCACCCCCTTGGGTGACACCGGCCTGACGCTCCTCGACCACCTCGCGCGCTACTGCGTCGACGCGGAGCAGCCGGAAAGCATCCCCGTCCGAGAAAACCGGGCCGTGGTCAACGCGGGCCGTCTCGACGCGGGGCACGCTCCGCTGGCGGACACCGTCACCGACGTGCTCCGGCTCGCCTGCGCGCTGTCCGGCGGCGACCTGACGCTCCAGACCGTGACCCGGTTCCAGACGTTCAAACGGCCGGTCCGCCGGGTGCTGATGGCAGCGCTGGAGCAGGTCGTCGCGGCGAACCCGGCGAAGCTCGGCGACGTCGCCCGGTACGCACGGCCGTGGCAGCGCCTCGGCGAGCGGCTGCACCCGCACGAATACCCGGCCCTGCCGCACGCCCAGGACGTGTTCGCGGTGGCGCGCGGCGAAAAGACCGTCCGCTCGCTGGCGGGCCGGGTGGAGATCGCGTTCGCCGCGGGCGAGTTCGGCCACGCCGTCGAGCTGCTGGCGAAGGCGCCGGGCACGCTGATGCGGAGCCTCGACCGAGTGGTGCGTTCGTGCCCGCCCGGCGAACTCGACCGGGTTCTCGACACGGTGTCCACTGTGTCCGGTGACGTCTCGGGGCGGGTGCTCTGCTCGGTGCGCGAACACCTGCTCAACCGCGCGACCCCCGACACCGCAAGGGTTTTCGTGAACAGCGAGAAGCGGGCGTGGGCGGCTTCCGACGAACGTCCTCCGCTGGCTCCCTCGGCGATCGAACAGTTGGGCGCGGTGCTCGACGCCGAACTGGCGAGGCGGCTGCCCGCGTTCGACGACCTCGTGATCGATCCAGGTGTGCTGGACCTGGCCGTGCCATTGTCCGGAAAGGCGGACGCGAGCGGGTTCGGTGTCATGCCAAGGGGTTCGCTGGCACGGGTGCACGGCAGTGCGCTCCGGTTCTTCACCTACTGGAAGCAGGCACAGCGGCGAACCGACTTCGATCTGTCGGTGCTGCTTCTCGACGACGAGTTCAAGGACGCCGGGCAGCTTTCGTGGACCAGCTTGAAGGGATTCGGTGGCGTCCACTCCGGTGACATCACCGAGGCGCCCGAAGGCGCGACAGAGTTCATCGATCTCGACCTGAACCGGGTCACCGCCCGCTACCTCGTGCCTCAGGTCAATGTCTACGACGGTGAAGGATTCGACCACGTCGAGGAGTCGCTGTTCGGCTTCATGACCCGGGACGGGGAACAGCGCGGCGCGCCCTTCGACCCGCGCACGGTCCACCTGCGATCGGAAATGCGCGGCTCGGGGCGGGTGGCACTGCCGCTGGCGTTCGTGCGCGACGACGACGGCGGCTGGCACGCGAAGTGGCTGCACCTTTACCTGTCGGGCACACCGCGGTTCAACGCCGTCGAGACGAACCGGACCGCCACCGCGCTGCTGACCAGAGCCCTCCTCGAACGCGCCTACCTGCCGGTGTCGCATCTCGTGAACCTGTTGCGTGCCAAGGCGAACACGTCCTCACTCTACCGGTGGGACAGGGAGTTCACCGGCCCGGTGACGTTCCTCGGGCTGTCACGCCCGGAGAACCTGCCGGAAGGTTCGCGAATGCTGGGGATAACCGAGTTGATCCCGCTTTGACGCACTGCTAGCGTGGCGAAGCCGAGGCTATGGGAGAGCTTCCTTCTAACTTCGATGGTGACCTAGTTTTCCCCTTCTCCTCGGCTTTCACGTTTTGTGTGCTCGGGCCGCCGCGAAGCAGTAGACGCCGAAAGCGGCGAGCCCCAGCGCGACGACCACGAGCAGCACAGCGCCGAAAGGCTGCGCCGCCATGGTGCGCAGAGCCTTGTCGAGCCCGCCCGCCTGGCGTGCGTCGGCGCTCAGCGCGGCGAAGGCCAGCAGCACGGCGACAACGGCGAGCACCGCCCCTTTCGCGAGATAACCGGCCATTCCCAGCCTCGTGACCCAGCGTTGTGTCCCGGCGGGCAGCTCACCGGTGTCGAGGTCTTCGAGGAATTCCTTCGTGAAACCCTTGACCCCGGACGCGATCGCGACGCCCAGCACGGCCGCCGCGGCGACGGCGACCAGGACCTGCCCGGCGGGCTGGGCGAGCAGTTTCGCGGTGAACTCCTGCTGTTTCTGGTCGCCAGAAGAGGATCCGCTGCCTAGGACCAGCTGCACGGCACTGATGCCGAGTCCGATGACCACGACACCCCGTGCACCGGAACCGATGCGCTTACGGATCCGCTTGCCTTTCTTGCCCACCCACGAGTAGCCGATGGCCGCCATCATGAACTGCCAGAGCCCGAACGCGAGCAAGCCCGCGGCGAGCCCCCAGAGCACGACCTGGCCGAACGAGGTCGAGCCGATCTCCGCGAGCGCGCCCTTCTGGTCTGCTGCCTGGCCGCCCCCGCCGCCCAGCGCGACGCGCACGGCCAGATACGCGAGGACGAGGTGCACAAAACCGAAACACGCCATCCCGACGCGTCCGGCCCCCTGTGCCGCCGCGCTGTGCTTCACCTGTGACGCCGTACTGTCCGCCATCGGACCGCCTCCTCTGTCACTGGCGAGTCTCACCCGAACGAGCGACCCCTGCCGGATGACTGCTCCTTCTGGCCCAACCGCGCTTCAGCGACGCCGATCCGCACAGCGGATACAGACGGTCACGGCGGGCAAGGCCTCGAGCCTGCCTTCGCCGATGTCACGCCCGCAGCGTTCGCACATCCCGTAGGTGCCGTCGGTGACCCGCTGCCGTGCGGCGTCCAACGCCTTGAGCTCGTTCCGCGCGCGGTTCAGCAGGTCCTGCGCCTGCGCCCGCTCGAACGCGACGGTCACCCCTTCGGGATCGTGCTCGTCATCGTTGGAGCTCCACTCCGACGCCGCCAGAATCCCGTCCACCTGCCGCTGCAACGACACGACGAGCAGCTCGGTCTCGGCCCGCACCGCCTCGATCCGCTCCACGACTCACCCGCCTCATGTCCGCGCTCTTCGCACACAAGCCGTCCGCTCGCGCTCAGGGTGCCGATCGGCGGCGGCCCGGGTCGAGCCCGGTCCAGCCGCCGTTGGCGGCCAGCAGATTCAGGATACGGTCGGCATGCTCACCGAACCCGGCCAGATCGGCGTGCAGCAGCTCAGCCCGTTCGTCTTCCAGCGGCTCGAAATCGTCGAACCACAACTCGACGACAGCGCTCGCGGCGAACACCAGCGACCGCACCATCCGCACGATCTCCCCCGGCGGCTCGGCGGCCGCGGCGCGATACTCGGTCTCGACCTGATCGCAGGCGGCGACGAGATCGAGGAGCTGCCGGGAGGCGCCGGCGGGCGTGCCGTCCCAGGCCGCGTTGGGCCAAGCCCGATCACGCAGCTCCAGCCAAAGCCGCCAGCCCGCGATCAGCTCGGCCTCGTCGTGCGGTGTCCAGGACGCCGGAACGGGCCAGTACATGCTTCGAGAGTGACACCGCTCGTCCATGATCGCCGCGGTTCGGTGGGCTATCTCACGGCCGCGAGCCGCCGGAGGTAGGAGTCGGTACAGAGGTCCGCGGTGGTCAGCCCGAGCCCGGCAAGCACGGCGCGCACGACCTCCAGCGCGGCGGACGCGTCCTCGTGCGCCACCAGGGTTTCGCGCCCGCTTTCGCGGAACCGGTAGTCTCGCAGTGCTTCTCGAACGAGATGAACTCGGCAAGCCCGAGTCCGCCGAACAGCGTCCGCACGACAGCCGCGTCGCCGACCTCGGTCTCGTGCTCCGGGAGACAGCACTGCCCCTGAAGGCCACCTTCACGGCGTAATACGCCGTGAAGGTGGCCTTCAGGGGCAGTCAGAAAGCTCAGCCCTTCAGGAGGGCTCGGGCCATCACCATGCGCTGGATCTGGTTCGTGCCTTCATAGATCTGGGTGATCTTCGCGTCGCGCATCATGCGCTCCACCGGGAAGTCGCGGGTGTAGCCCGCGCCGCCGAAGAGCTGGACCGCGTCCGTCGTAACGGACATCGCCATGTCGGAGGCGTACGTCTTCGCCGCCGCCGCCATGAAGCTGCCGCGCTTGTCGCCGCGCTCGGTGGCCGCTGCGGCCGCGTAGACCAGGTGGCGGGCTGCTTCGATCTTGACGCCCATGTCGGCCAGCATGAACTGGACGCCCTGGAACTCCGCGATCGTCTTGCCGAACTGCTTGCGCTCCTTGACGTACGCCAGCGACGCGTCGAGCGCGCCCTGGGCGATGCCGAGAGCCTGGGCGCCGATCGTCGGGCGGGTGTGGTCAAGGGTGCGCAGGGCCGTCTTGAGGCCGGTGCCGGGCTCGCCGATGATGCGGTCGGCCGGGATCGTGCAGTTCTCGAAGTAGATCTCGCGCGTCGGCGAACCCTTGATGCCGAGCTTGCGCTCCTTCGGGCCGACCGAGAAGCCGGGGTCGTCCTTGTGCACGGCGAAGGCCGAGATGCCGTTGGCCTTCTTCTCCGCGTTCGGGTCGGTCACCGCCATGACGGTGTACCAGCTCGACTCGCCCGCGTTGGTGATCCAGCACTTGGTGCCGTTGAGGACCCAGGTGTCGCCGTCCTCACGCGCGCGGCAGCGCATCGACGCCGTGTCCGAACCCGCTTCGCGCTCCGAAAGCGCGTACGACGCCGACGCCTCGCCCGAGGCGATCGACGGGAGGACGAGCTTCTTCAGGCCCTCCGACGCCGACAGGATGATCGGCTGGGTGCCGAGTTTGTTGACCGCCGGGATCAGCGAAGCCGACGCGTCGACCCGCGCGACCTCCTCGATCACGATGCAGGCGCCGACCGCGTCCGCACCCTGGCCGTCGTACTCTTCGCCGATGTGGACGGCGTTGAAACCGGACTTGACCAGCGCGTTGTACGCCTCGATCGGGTAGCGCTCCTGGTCGTCCACCTCAGCGGCGTACGGCAGGATTTCCTTCTCGGAGAGCGCACGCACCGCAGCCCGCAGCTCCTCGTGCTCTTCGGCAAGCTGGTACAGCCCCGGGCCTTCAGACACCTTCGTCACCTCTCGTACCGATTAGTAACATCCTCGCTGATGTTAGCGCTCGTTCACATTGTGCGTCCTTGTGTCCTTGGCCGCACTGTTCGTATGTTGAAGTGATGCCGCTCACTCCGTTTTCCTCCCCGCCCGGCTTCCCCCGCTCGCTGACCTACCCGGAGGTGCCGGTCGGGTCGATCCCGGCCGCCGCTGCCGCCCGCTACGGCTCGCGCACCGCGTTCGCGCTGGGCGACCAGAGCCTGACGTTCACCGAGGTCTACCAGTCCGCCTGCCGCTTCGCCAACGCGCTGAAGGCCGTGGGCGTCGGCCCCGGCCAGACCGTCGCGATCCACCTGCCGAACTGCCTGGCGTACCCGGTCGCCTACTACGGCACGCTCCTCGCGGGCGCGACGTTCAGCCCGGCCAACCCGCTGCTGCCGCCGGACGACCTCGCCGCGCAACTCGCCGACTGCGAGGCGTCCGTCGTGGTCACCTTCGGGCCGGTCGCCGGGGTGCTCGCGTCGATCCTCGACCGCACATCGGTGCGGCTGAGCGTGGTCGTCACCCCGGCGGGTGATCTTGAACCGGGACAGGTGGAGTTCGCCGCGTTCCACGCGGACCAGCCGGACACCCCGCCGGAGGTCACCATCGACGTCCACCAGGACCTGGCACACCTGGCGTACACCGGCGGCACCACCGGCCGGTCGAAGGGCGTGCGCCTGCCGCACCGCAACGTCGTCGTGAACACGTTGCAGTCGAGCTGCTGGAAGACGGGCTCGGTGCCCGCCCTCGACCCCGACGGGAACCTCACGCTCAACCAGCTCGGCGAGGAGACCGAGTGGCCCTCACGGCTCGGCGCCGGCGTCGTCATCAACCTGACGCCGTGGTTCCACGCCATGGGCACCATCGCGGCGTTGAACTGCGCGGTGCTCGAAGGCGCGACCGTCATTCTCCACGAGCGGTTCGACCCCGCCGCGTACATCGCCGACGCCGAACGCCTGCGGGTGACGACCATGGGCGGCGCGCCCGCGCTCTTCGCGGCGCTGCTTTCCGTCCCGGCCTTCCAGACCGCCGAGCTGTCCTCGGTCACGACCATCGGATCCGGCGCGGCGCCGATGAGCCACGAGATGATCCGGGCGCTGCGCAAGCTGTTCCCCGAGGTGATCATCGCGGAGGGATACGGGCTCACCGAGGTCACCATGGCCGCGGTGGTCGCCCCCAGCTGGCGATCGGGCACGCGAAAGGTCGGGTCGGTCGGGATTCCACTGTTCGACACCGAGGTCAAGATCGTCTCGGCCGAAGGCGGGGAGGAGGCGCTGGCCGTCGGCGAGCAGGGCGAGGTTTGCCTGCGCGGGCCGCAGGTGATGCTCGGCTACCGCAACCGGCCGGAGGAGACCGCCGCGGCGCTGGTGGACGGCTGGTTGCACACCGGGGACGTCGGCCTACTGGATGAGGACGGACATCTGTCCATTGTAGACCGCAAGAAGGACATGCTGCTCTACAAGGGATACAACGTCTTCCCCCGCGAACTGGAGGAGCTACTGGCAACACTTCCCGGAGTAGCCATGGCGGCAGTGGTAGGACGGCCACGAGACGACGTCGGAGAGCTTCCAGTGGCATTCGTGGTGCAGGATGGCAGCAACCCCAGCCGGGAGGAGTTGCTCGAAGCGGTCAATGCCCGAGTGCTGCCCTACAAACGACTGCGGGAGTTGCACTTCGTAGACCAGATTCCGGTCTCAGCCGCCGGAAAGGTCTTGAAGCGAGAGTTACGCCTCCACCTCCCAGCCCTCCCCGACTAACCCCCTTTCGGAGGTCCCTGAAGGCCACCATGACGGCGTCTAACGCCGTCATGGTGGCCTTCAGGGACCGACAGCGCGGGTGTCAGGGGAGTTCGACGCGCTTGCGCAGGGCCGCGTCCTTGTCGAGGACGAGCTGTTCGAGGTCCGTCTGGAAGTTCGCCATCTTCACGCGCAACCCTTCGTCGGAGGCCGCCAGAATACGCACGGCGAGCAGGCCCGCGTTGCGAGCGCCGCCGACGGACACCGTCGCGACCGGGACGCCCGCGGGCATCTGGACGATCGAGAGCAGGGAATCCAGGCCGTCCAGATACTTCAGCGGCACCGGCACGCCGATCACCGGCAACACCGTCGCCGACGCGACCATGCCCGGCAGGTGCGCTGCCCCGCCCGCTCCGGCGATGATCACCTTCAGGCCTCGCGACACCGCCGACGTCGCGTAGTCCAGCATGCGCTGCGGGGTGCGGTGCGCCGAGTAGACGCCGACCTCGTACTCGACGCCGAACTCGCCGAGGGCCTGCCCGGCCGCTTCCAGCACCGGCCAGTCCGAGTCGCTGCCCATGATCACGCCCACCTGCGGCGCCATAGTCGATCTCCCTGCTAGTGGATTTCGTACCCGTCCAGCCAGACGGCGTGGGACAGCCAGTGCGCGGCGAGCACCGCGCGGTCGCGGAGCTTTTCCAGCTCTTCGCCGAGCAGGTTCACGTGGCCGAGTTTGCGGCCGGGGCGCTCTTCCTTGCCGTACAGGTGCACGCGGACGTCGGGATACCGCGCGAACAGGTGGTGCAGGCGCTCGTCAGTGCCCATCTTCGGGGCGACGTCGGCGCCGAGCACGTTCGCCATCACGCAGGCGGGGGCGAGCAGGTCGGTCGTGCCGAGCGGGTAGTCGAGCACCGCGCGCAGGTGCTGCTCGAACTGCGAGGTCCGCGAGCCGTCCATCGTCCAGTGCCCGGAGTTGTGCGGGCGCATCGCGAGCTCGTTGACCAGCAGGCCCTTGTCGGTTTCGAACAGCTCGACGGCCAGCAGGCCGGTGACGTTCAGGTGCGCGGCGATGCGCAGCGCGAGGTCCTGCGCCTCGTGCACGCGCTCCTCGCTCAGGCCCGGAGCGGGCGCGAGCACCTCGGTGTTGATGCCGTTGGACTGCACGGTCTCGACCACCGGCCACGCCGCGCCCTGGCCGAACGGCGAACGGGCGATCAGCGCGGCGAGCTCGCGCCGCATGACCACCTTCTCCTCGACCAGCAGCGGGGTGCCCGCGGCGAGCAGCTCGGGGACGAGCTCGCGCGCCTGCTGCCCGGTGTCGAGCATCCAGACGCCCCGGCCGTCGTAGCCGCCCTTGGCGGCCTTCAGCACGACAGGCCAGGTGCGCGCGTCGCCGAACTCGACCACGTCGTCCACGGACAGCACTTCGGCGAAGTCCGGGCCCGGCACGCCCAGGCCCGCCATCAGTTCGCGCATGATCAGCTTGTCCTGCGCGACGCCCAGCGCGGCCGGGTCCGGGCGGACCGTGACGCCCTCCATCACCAGTGTCAGCAGGTGCTCACCCGGCACGTGTTCGTGGTCGAAGGTGAGCACGTCGACCCCGGCGGCGAACGAGCGCAGCGCGTCGAGGTCGGTGTGGTGGCCGTGGACGACCTCGCCCGCGACGAGCCCGGCGGACTCGTTCTCGCCCGCGGCGAGCACTCGCAGCGATTGGCCGAGGGAGATGGCCGCCTGGTGGGTCATCCTGGCGAGCTGCCCGCCGCCCACCATGCCGACTATGGGAAGACCTGTGCGTTTGTCCATAACGCGGTTGAGATTACTGGGCGAGACCGGCGACGACCTTGGCGGACCTGCGCGTGAGCCGGAGCTCCCGCACGGCGAACCCGGCGATGCCGAGTGCGGCCGCGACCACGTAGGCGTTGCCCAGCACGGAAAAGCCCAGACCCCAGCCGAATTCGGTGTCGCCGCCGTTGGGCACCAGCATCACGACGGCACTGGCGAACAGCACCGCGACGCCGGCCGCGGCCCACCGGCGGCCCTTGGTGACCAGAAGCACGATCAGCGGCAGCGACCACACCCAGTGGTGTGACCACGACACGGGCGACAGCAACAGCGCGTAGAACGCCGTGACCAGCAGCGCGGCCACCGGTTCGCCGCGCCGGGACAGCCGGAAGACGAGCCAGACCGCGGGCACGGCGAGCACCGCCGCGAGCGCGACGGCCACCGCCAGCGACCACGGCGCGAGGTGCGAAGCCCGGCTGACCAGGCCGTTGAACGACTGGTTGAAGATCCAGTGCACCGAGCCGACGCGGCTCGGGTCGGTGGCCGACTCGGTCCAGAACCGCCACGCGTCGCCAGGGATGACCGCGAACATCACGGCCTCGACCAGCGCGAACGTGCCGAGCGCGCGCAGCGCGTCGCGCCACCGGCCGGTGACCAGCAGGTGCGGCACGAAGATCAGCGGGGTCAGCTTGATCGCGGCGGCCAGCCCGATCAGCACCCCGGCCCAGCGCGATCCGCGTGCGGAGAGCACCAGGACGTCGAGCACGACCACGGCCATCAGGATCAGGTTGATCTGGCCGAGGAAGATCGTCTTCCAGACCGGTTCCAGCAGCAGCGCGGCGGCCGTCGCCGCGGGCAGGATCCACCACCGGGTGACCACGACGGCGCGAGCGCGGAGCACCACGGCGATCACCACCGTGATCGACACCACCGACAACGCGCCGACGACGCCCCAGGTCAGCCCCGCCGGGATCAGGGCGAGCGGGAGGAACAGCGGGGCGGCCGCCGGGGTGTAGGTGAACGGCAGCATCACCCAAGACGGCAGCGTCGTCAGGACTTCACGGGTGTAGAGCGGCTCGCCCTTGAGCAGCGTCAACGCCCCCGCGCGGTAGACCACGCTGTCCGCGCCGAGATGCCACTCACCGAGCCAGGCGGCCAGGCCGAAGCCGAGCATGACGACCGCGAGCGCACCGGCGGCGAGCAGCCCGGCGCGTGGTTCAGACGCTGGTCGGGGTGTCGACATGCTGCTCGAGCCCGGTGTTGCCGCGCCTGCGCTGGAACGCCCACCTCAGCGCGAGCGTCACCGCGAGGACCAGCGGCATCAGGATGTACGCGCTGCCGAGGATGTTCTGCCACACCTTCCAGTGCAGCTCGACGTCCCGCCCGTTGGGCAGGATCAGCAGGACGCAGCTGATGAACACGAAGAACACCACGAACGTGCCGAGCCAGCGCTTCCACGCCGTCGCGGGCGTGGTCTGCGGCAGGCGCGAGACCAGGAGCACGCCCAGCGGGACCACCCACACCCAGTGGTGTGTCCACGAGATCGGCGAGACCAGGAGGATCCAGAACGCCGTGACCAGCAGCGCGGCCAGGTTCTGGCCCTTGCGGTGAAACTTGAGCACCAGCCAGATCGCCGGGACGAGCAGCACGGCACCGATCGCCATCGCCGCGTTCGACGCCCAGGGCGCGAGGTCGGTGACGCGGTTCATCAGCCCGGCCAGCGACTGGTTGCCCGCCCAGTGCACCGGCCCGATGCGGCCGGTGTTGAACAGCGTGTACGTCCAGTAGCGGTACGTGTCGTGCGGGGTGATCGCGAACATCAGGCCCTGCAGCCCCAAAAACACGATGAGCCCGCGGATCGCCTCCTTGCGGCGGCCGGTGATGAACAGGTGGCCGAGGAAGACGAGCGGGAGCAGCTTGACCGCGGACGCGATGCCGACGAGGACGCCGCCCCAGCGGCTGCCGCGCGAGATGATCACCAGCATGTCGAGCATGACCAGCGCCATCAGGAGCAGGTTGATCTGCCCGAGGAAGATCGTCCGCCAGACCGGTTCGAGGCCGAGGAAGACCAGGAAGAACGCGAGCGTCGAGCGGGCGGGCGAGGCCCACCAGCGCGGCCCGTCGTCGGCCGGTTTCGGCAGCGCGCCGATCGCGATCCGGATGACCAGCGCCATCGAGAGCAGCGAGAGCGCGGTCAGGATTCCCCAGCCGACCTGCGTGGGGATGAGCGCCAGCGGAGCGAACAGCAGGGCGGCCGTCGGCGGGTAGGTGAAGGGCAGCAGCGCCCACCACGGCTCGGCGAGCAGCGTGTTCGAGTCGTACAGCGGGTCGCCGTGGAGCAGGGTGACCGCGCCCGCGCGGTACACCGCGCTGTCGACGCCGAGGACCCACTCGTGCTGCCAGCCCCAGATGCCGAACCCGATCGCGACGAGCGGGATCACCGAGAGGATCAGGATCGAGCGTGGGCGGACGGACAAGCGCGCGAGCGACTTCCGCAGGAAAAGACGGGGCTGGGCGGAGCCCGCCGAAGCAGGTCTGTCGGCAGGAGCGGGCCTGTCAGCGGCAGTGGGCACAGTCCGGGTCACCCCATCAGGAAATCATGAACGGCGCATCCTCGGGTGGGAGGGTGCTCACCGGCCGGTCCAGCCGTCGAGCACCCGGTCGATGCCCTCGCGGATCCGGTCACGGGCCACCGTCCGGGGCACGCCGGACATCAGGAGCTCATCGTAGGGCGTGTCGAGGTGCCGGACGGACGCCACGACGGCCGCGCGCACGGCGTTTCCGTCGAGCGCCTGCCCGGCCGCGGACCGCCCGACACGACCGCTGCCCCGGGTCCCGGCATGGACCGCAATCGTTTGCGCGCGCTCGGCGGGACAGCCGGGGAAGGCCGCCAGGATCGCCGCGGCCAGCTCGGCCTGGAACTCGACGTCGCCCGCGGACCTGCGTTCGGCGTCGCGGACCCGGCGGATCGCCCGGACGTCGGAGTCGGCGAGGCACTTCTGTTCGGCGCTCTCCAGCGCGGCCTGCTCCACCAGGACGCCGAGCCGCTGGTAGCGCTTACGACGGCGGTTGAACTCCATCACCAGCGCGGAGAGCCCGCTCTCGCTCTTCGCGCGGCGCGACATCGCCGCGTTGCCCGCCGGCAGGAACACCAGATGGTCGAAGTCCGCGCAGGCCAGGCACAACGGGAGATCCTCCACGAGCTGGTACTCGCCCTCCTTGCCCCGCACGTCGCAGCCGTCGCAGATCCAGGCCTTCTGCGCGGCGACGACCACGAGGTCGGGCGCCTTGCTCTGCTTGGCCTCGATCTGCTCGCGCTTCTTCTCGGACAGCCCCGGCGACACCCAGTGCGTGCGGAAGGCGAGTTCGAAGGCGTCGTCACCCCGGGCGGTGAACCTGAGCTGACGCCTGTCGCGCGTCGCGGCGACGTATGGCGCTTCACTCGCTTGGAGGCCCTGATCGTGTGCCCACTGCCGGAGGTACGAGAGCGCGGATCGGAGCTTGGCCTCGTCGACCTGGACGCCTTCGAGATGCGGGGTCCGGCCGGTGCGCCAGCGTTCGACGGACGGCGCGGGCACCCAGCGCAGCCGGGTCAGGACCTCGAGCGGGACGACGTACTTCCGTTGGGCGAGAGCGGCTTCGGCCGCCTCGATCACCTTGCGCCGAAGCTTGGGCCGCTGCTCGTTCCTGCTCTCCACGGGCCGGGAGTTTACGGATCAGCCCCGGCCCAGGGTGCGCAGCAGGTCGCAGGCGAGGTCGTGCGTCGCCGGGAGGCGGACGGCGGAGATGCGGGGCTGCTCGACCTCGCGCAGCTGGGCGTCGACGGAAAGCCTGTCGTTCAGGGCCCGGCGTAGCGCGACGCCCTGCGAAGCGAGCCCGGCGTTCTTCGGCACGAGCGCACCGGCTGTCGAGGGCCCGAGCGAGGCGACGCTCTCGCCGCCGTCGAAGACCGACCGCAGCGCGTCGGCGACCAGGATCATGCCGGTCAGCCGGGGCCAGCCCGCGACCTCGCTGAAATCCATGGCCACCACGAACAGCACGTGGTCGTCGGCCACCGGCCGCTCGTCACGGGCCGACTGCCGGTAGATCTCGGCCAGCCGGGTCCGCAGGTAGGCCGAGGTCGGCAGGCCGGTGAGCGGTTCGGTGACCTCGGTGTTGGTGAGCTGGTCGGTGGCGACGTCGGCCCAGGCCAACGCGGTGACCCGGAGTAACCGGGCCGGGGTGGAGTCCACGTCCGGGGTAACGAATCCGTCGATGGCCCCGGGGTCGGCGAGCACGGCGTGCAGCGCGGCGAGGTCGGCCAGGGTCTCGGCCAGTCCCGCACCGGCGGCCGCCCTGGCCCGGCCCAGCCCGGCGAGCGCGATGTCGGCGATGTCGGCGGCGACGATCCGGTTGCCCTTGACCACCGCGGCGCACACGGCGTCGACCTCGGGCAGGGCCCAGTCGCTGGGGAAACGCCAGCCGGAGGCCAAACTGGCCGTCCGCCAACGAGCCCGCAGCGCGCGAAGGGACCGGTCGCGATCGAACCGGTGCCGGTCGGGTTGCCCGTCCTCCTGTCCGGGCAGTGCGCCGGTCGCCGGAACATCCACTGGCCACCGCCCCTTTCGTCCGGCCTTGTCGATCTTGCGATCGCTTCACGGTGTGGACGCGCCACGGCGTCGGTCGTGACGGCGTTCGGGGGGTTTGTTCGGACCTCTTCTGAAGCGCTCCGTCGCAGAGCCGGGTGAACTTGTTGCGCCGTCGGTGTCTAGGGACCACCCACAACGTGACGTACATCGCCACGTCCGTCACACTGGGCGCTGCGTCGGGTCCAGTAGGTAGTGGCTGGTCCTGCCGCGTCCGCCGTCGCCGAAGGAGACCCGTGTCCACCGTTCCCGCCGATCTCAGCGGTAAGAGCGACGCCGAGCTGATCGCGCAGGTCCGCGGCGGGACGATCGCCGCCTACGGCACCTTGTACGAGCGGCACAGCGGCGCGGCGCACAACCTCGCCCGCCAGCTCGCCCGGTCCAGTTCCGAAGCGGACGACCTGGTTTCCGAGGCCTTCTCGAAGGTGCTCGACACCCTGCGCGCGGGCAAGGGCCCGGACGCCGCCTTCCGCGCGTACCTGCTCACCGCGCTGCGACACACCGCGTACGACAAGACGCGCAAAGACAAGCGCGTCGACCTCAACGAGGACATGACCGACGCGGGCGGTGCGGTCGGCGAAGCGCTGACAGTCCCCTTCGCCGACACAGCGGTCGCCGGGCTCGAACGCACCATGGCCGCGAAGGCCTTCTCCCGGCTGCCCGAGCGCTGGCAGGCCGTGCTCTGGCACACCGAGATCGAGCAGCAGAGCCCCGCCGAGGTCGCCCCGCTGCTGGGTCTGACCGCCAACGGCGTGTCCGCCCTCGCCTACCGCGCCCGCGAGGGCCTGCGACAGGCGTACCTGCAGGTCCACCTTCAGGAAAACAACACCGAAAACTGCCGCGCGGCCGCCGATCGGCTCGGCGCCTGGACCCGCGACGGGCTGTCCAAGCGTGAGCGCTCGCAGGTGGAGAACCACCTCGACGAGTGCGAGAACTGCCGGTCGCTGGCGGCCGAACTGGCCGACATCAACGGCGGGCTGCGCGGGATCATCGCGCCGATCGTGCTGGGTGGCGCGGCTCTCGGCTACCTCGCGACGGCGGGCGCCGCCAAGGCGAGCGCCGCCACCGTGGCCGTCGCGGCCGCGAGCTCGTCCGGCGCGGCCGGTGCCGCCGCGGCCGGGCCGCGCCAGTTCGCCGGGGTCGCCGCGTCCGGCGTCGCCATCGCCGCGGCCATCGCCGTCGCGCTGGCCGCGGGGGGCGGCTCCCAGGACATCCCGGCGGCCGCCGCGCCGCCGCCCGCCGTCGTCCAGCCGGTCAAGCCCGTGCCACCGCCGGTCGTGCCGCCGCCGGTGGTCCAGCCGCAGCCGGTCGTCCCGCCGCCGGTCGTCCCGCCACCGGCTTCCCCGGCGGCGCCGCCGGTCGTCCCGCCGGTGACCCCGGCCCCGCCGCCCACGACGCCCGTGACTCCGGCCCCGCCGCCTCCCGACGTCTCGGCGCCGCCGAAGGTGACGGCGACAGCGCCGACGAACGGGATCGAGCTGCAACCCGGCTCGGCGCCCGCCAAACTGCCGCTCACCGTGCGCAACGACGGCGGCACCGTGTCCGAGCCGGTCGTCGCGGCCCTCAAACTGCCTCCCGGCGTGACAGCGGTGCCCGCCGGAGGCGGCGGCACTCTGGAAGGCGCGCGGCTCGAGCAGGGCGCGCCGCCGATGGCCGTGAACTGCCCCGGCGGCGAGGGCACGGTGACCTGCAAGACGGGCAGTGGCCTGCAGCCGGGCCAGAGCGCGGTGCTCAACTTCCTGCTCCAGGCCGACGACACGGCCCAGCCGGGCAGCACCGTCACGGGTTCGGTGACCGCGGGCGTCAAGGTCAACGTCTCGGTGTCGGTGAAGGTCACCGTCAAGCCGCCGCCGGACGCCGTGGTGCTCCAAGCCGAGACCGACGGCCTGTCCTCGTTCCCGTGGACGCACAACCCGCTGGTCTACGTCCGGGTGAGCAACACCGGCAAGACCACGAAGCCGGTCTCGGTCACCTTCGACCACCCGTTGTGGCAGTCCTGGTCCCTGACCGGGTTCCCCTGCCGCCCGACGGCCGAGGGCGCGACCTGCACGACGCGCGGCTCGGTCGCGCCGGGCAACCACGTCAACCTGTGGGTGCGCCTGAAGGGCCGCCCGGCCGGGGACGGCCCGGTGAGTGTCGCCGCGAAGCTCGGCACGGCGAGCGCGGGCCCGCTGGACGTCTACTTCGGCTGCTGGCTGTGGTCGTGCCGGGAGCACCAGTCGCTGGTGCCCACGCCGACGACGCCGACGACGTCGGATCCGGCCACCAGCACCGGCAAGAGCACCACCCCGCCCAAGAAGTCCTCGTCGAAGACCACCACCGCACCGCCCGCTTCCGAGCCGGACGACCCGCCGGAGACCCAGGGCAAGCAGCCGGTGACGACCACGAGCGCGCCACCCCCGCCGGGTCCTGGCAAAGGGACCACTCCGGGCAAGCAGCCGCCGTCGGTCACACCCCGGGGCTGGTTCGGCTGGCTGACCGAGTAGCTTCCCAGGGTGCGCTACCTGGGATCGTTGCTGGTCAAGCACCGCGAGCTGGTCCGGTTCGCGGTGGTCGGGGGGATCAGCTTCACGATCACCATGACCATCACCTACGGGCTGAAGTTCACCGTGCTGAACGCCCATCCGGTGACGGCCCTGCTGATCGGGACGATGGTCGCGACGATCTTCTCCTACGTCGCCAACCGTGAGTGGTCGTTCCAGACCCGCGGCGGCCGGGAACGCCATCACGAGGCCGCGCTGTTCTTCCTGCTGAGCGGGTTCGCGATCGGCCTCAACGCGCTGCCGCAGTTCCTCTCGCGGTACGCGCTGCACCTGCAGGTGCCGGAGGTGACGCTGTTCGCGCAGGAGCTCGCGGACTTCGTCAGCGGGCCGCTCATCGGGACCGTGCTCGGCACGCTGTTTCGCTGGTGGTCGTTCAAGAAATGGGTGTTCCCGCAGGAAGACGCCCGGCCGAAGGTACTGCGCGGCGGCGGTCGCGCCGATTCGGACATACGCGGCGACAAGGCCGCCTGAAGCCCCGCCGCCGGTCAGCTCTGGAAGACTGCGGGGGTGACCGTTGCCGAAACCGTGCTCTCCCGGACCCCCGAGCCACTGCGCTCGGTGCTGATCAAGCACCGTGAGTTGCTGAAGTTCGCGATCGTGGGCGGCACGACGTTCATCGTCGACAACGGCGTCTGGTACTTCCTGAAGCTGAGCGTGCTGGAGTCGAAGCCGACCACCGCGAAGGCGATCGCGATCATCGTCGCGACCATCGTTTCGTACATCCTCAACCGCGAATGGTCCTTCCGGACCCGCGGCGGCCGCGAGCGGCATCACGAGGCCGCGCTGTTCTTCGTCGCCAGCGGCATCTCCGTGGTGATCAACCTGATCCCGCTCTACGCGTCGCGGTACGCGTTCCACCTCGAAGTCCCGTACGTGACGCGGCTGGTGCAGGAGGTCGCGGACTTCGCGAGCGGGTCGATCATCGGCATGCTGCTGGCCACGTTCTTCAAGTTCTGGGCGTTCAAGAAGTGGGTCTTCCCGGACGACCTCGGCAAGCGCCGCCGCGACGAGGACGAACTCACCCCCTAACCCCTGTTCGACTGTCCCTGAAGGCCACCTTCACGGCGTAAAACGCTGTGAAGGTGGCCTTCAGGGACTTGCGAGCACCGAGGGTAAGTACTTGTCTTTGGACATGTTGTTGTCTATGCTCATCGAAGACGCGCGGCACCGCGTGTCGTTACTTCACTGGTGACGCCAGCCGGGTTCGACCGGTTGTGCGGGACGAATCAGGGGTGATCGCCAAGCGCGAAGAGGACCGCATCCGGCTTCACGGATGACGGTTGGGCCTTTTCCCGCTTTGGCGGGGATATCGGCAGAGCCAGCTGCGACGCAGCGGCGCTTCCGGTGTCTCCCGTGCCCTTTCAGGGCCATCCCCGTACGTCCTTCCCAGTGAAGTGGATCTTCCGTTGAGCAACTCACTCACGGCGCCTCCGCGCGCCAAAACCACCTTCGCCGTCGTCGGCCTCTTCCTCGCCGTTTTCCTCGCCATGCTGGACTCCCAGGTGGTGGCCACCGCGCTGCCCCGCATCGTCGGCGAGCTCGGCGGCACCGCCTCGTTCGCCTGGGTCACCACCGCCTACCTGCTGGCGGGCAGCGTCAGCGCGCCCGTCTACGGCAAGCTCGGCGACCTGTTCGGCCGCAAACGCGTCGTGCTCGGCGCCATCTGCCTGTTCCTGCTCGGCTCGCTGGCCTGCGGGTTCGCGCCGACGATGCCGCTGCTGATCGCCGCCCGCGTGCTGCAGGGCATCGGCTCCGGTGGCCTGTTCGTCACCGTCGTCGCGACCATCGGCGAGCTGTTCACGCCCCGCGAAAGCGCCCGCTACTTCAGCTGGTTCTCGCTCTGCTTCGCGGCGTCTTCGCTGGCCGGGCCGGTCGTCGGCGGGCTGCTGACCGACGTCGCCGGCTGGCGGTCGATCTTCCTGGTCAACCTGCCGATCGGCCTGGTCGCGCTGGTCGCCGTCGCCCGCTGCCTCGAACTCCCCCGCCGCCGCCGCACCGCGCCGTTCGACCTCGCCGGGATCGTCCTGCTCGGCGGCGCGATCGCCGGGCTCACCCTGCTCACGCCCTGGTCGATCGCGATCGGCGTCGTGCTGCTCGCCGCGTTCGTCCTCGTGGAACGCCGCGCGACCGAACCGGTGCTGCCGCTGCGACTGTTCCGCGACCGTTCGTTCACCGTGAGCGCGCTGATCAGCGTCGCCGCCGGGTTCGTGTTCCTCGGCTCGGTCACTTACCTCGCCGTGTTCCTGCAGTCCGCGGCCGGCGTCGCACCGTCGGCCGCAGGACTGCTCCTGGTCCCGATGACGCTCGCCGTCGCCGCGTCCTCGCTGGTCGCCGGGCGGATCATCGCCAAGACCGGCGCCTACCGCTGGGCGCCCATCACCAGCATGGCGCTCGGCATACTGGCCGCACTCGGCCTGGCCACTCTCGACGAGCACACCGCGCTGCCGGTGGTCGTCGGCTGCCTGACCCTGTTCGGCTTCGCGGCCGGACTCACCATGCAGGTGCTGTCCATGGCCGCACAGAACACCTCGGCCCGCGAAGACCTCGGCGCGGTCTCGGCCACCGTCGGTTTCCTGCGCTCGCTGGGGACTTCCGTCGGCCTGACCGTGTTCGGTGCCGTCTTCACCGCCGCGCTCCCGCACACCGGCGCGGGCCCCGGCGCCTACGCCCACGCACTGCACGGCGTCTTCCTGTGCCTGTTCCCCGCTCTCGTGCTCGGGCTGCTCGCGGCGTTCGCGCTCCCCGACCGTCCCGCTTCGTCGTCATCACTGAATTTCCGTTACCCACCAAGGAGAAACTCATGATTCTCGTCTTCGGCTCCACCGGCAAGGTCGGCCGTGAACTCGTTCCCGCGCTGCTCGACCGCGGCGCTTCCGTCCGGGCCGTGACCCGTGATCCGAGCCTCGCCCGCGTCGATCCCCGCGCCGAGGTCGTCGCCGGGGACCTCGAGGTCCCCGAGTCCCTGCCGTCGCTGTTCGACGGCGTCGACCGCGTCTTCCTGCTGGTCTCCGGCCGCGGCGGCGACGGGCTGGCCCAGGAGCGCTCGGCGCTGGCCGCCGCGGCGCACGCCGGGGTCGCCCACGTAGTCAAGCTGTCCACCACGGGTGTCCACTTCGGACAACAGGACGGCATCAGCCTGCTGCACGCCGAAGCCGAGCAGGCCGTGCGCGCGGCCGGTCCGGCCTGGACGATCCTGCGCCCGACCACCTTCATGGACAACCGGTACGCCTGGCAGAAGTCCGTGATCGCCGAGAACACCGTGTACATCACGGCGGGCGAGGCCGACTCCGCGATGGTCCACGTCCGCGACATCGCGGAGGTCGCCGCGCTCGTGCTCACCACCGACGGGCACGAGGGCCGGACCTACCCGCTCACCGGCGGCGAAGCAGTCAGCTCACGGCGTCAGGTCGAGATCCTCGCCGAGGCCCTCGGTCGCCCACTGAAGTACGTCGAAGAGCCCGAAGCCGCTACGCGCGAGCGGATGCTCGGCTTCGGCTGGCCCGCGTCGTCCGTCGACGGCATGTTCGCCCTGAAGCGTGAGTCCGCCGAATACGAGAAGGTCGTGTTCGACACCGTCGAGCGCCTGCTCGGCCGCGCGCCGCTCACCTTCGCCGACTGGGCCCGCGAGAAAGCCCCGTTCTTCACGGCCTGAGTCGGCAAGTCCCTGAAGGCCACCATGACGGCGTTTAACGCCGTCATGGTGGCCTTCAGGGACCTTCGCTAGGCCGAACGGGGGCTCGCTTTTGAGCCCTGAGCCGAAATACTTGGGCTGAACGCCGCGCTTACCGGATACTTCATCAGGTGTTTAATTCACGCCGCAGGATGGAGACCGCATGACCGGCGTCCGGCTTCGTGTCCTCGTCGTCGACGACCATCCACTCTTCCGGTTCGGCGTGTGCACCCTGCTCGCGGCCGAGCCGGGGATCGAGGTGGTCGGCGAGGCGGCCACCGGCGCCAACGCGGTGAGCGCGGCCGCGGCGCTGCGGCCCGACGTCGTCGTGATGGACCTGCACCTGCCCGATCTCAGCGGTATCCAGGCGACCCGGCACATCGTGGCCGACAACGCCGACGTCGGCGTGCTGATGCTGACCATGGCCGACGAGAGCGAGTCCGTGTTCGCCGCGATGCGCGCGGGCGCCCGCGGCTACCTGCTCAAGGACGCCGAGCCGGACGAGATCATCCGCGCGGTCCAGGCCGTCGCGCGCCGGGAGGCCATCTTCGGGCCGGACATCGCGAACCGGGTGCTGGGCTTCTTCAACCAGCCCCAGGCGACCACCGATCAGGTGTTCCCCGAGCTGACCGGCCGGGAGCGGGAGGTCCTTTCGCTCATCGCCGGGGGCCACAGCAACGCGGCCATCGCGCACACCCTGTGCCTGAGCCCGAAAACCGTGCGCAACCACATCTCGAACGTCTTCAGCAAGCTCCACGTCGCCGATCGCGCGGAGGCCATCGTCCGCGCGCGCGACGCCGGTCTCGGCCGGGCCGGGCCGGGCTGAACGAGGTCCCCTGCTCGTGGACGGCGTCGACACGTTCCTCCGCGCTTATCACGCTTGAGCCCTCTCAGTGCCTCCACCGGGGCGGATTTTCGGGCAACAACGGGACACCGGTCCCATGCGCCCGGGACACCTCCCCCGGCAGGGTGAGCAGGCGTGGGGGTGGGTCCCCACTCGAGGGGAATGAGAAACCAATGTTCGAACCGAACCGGACACCAGTGGTCGTCCGCGCAACCGATCCGATACTCCACAACGGCGTCTGCATGGCGCTGCGCTCCCGTGACGACGTCTGGCTGGTGGATGGGGAGTCCGCCGACCCGGCGACGGTGGCGCTGCTGGTCGCCGACCGGCTGGACGACGCGATGACGCGGCTGCTGTCGTCCTTGCACTGCCAGGGTTTCACCCGCATCGTGCTCGTCGCCGGGGAGGTGGACGACAACGAGATCATGACGGCCATCGAACACGGGGTCTCCGCGGTGGCCCGCCGGGCCGACGCCGGGGCCGACGTCCTGGTCAAGCTGATCAAGGCCGTCGCGGCCGGGGAAGGCGCCCTGCCGCCCGACCTGCTCGGGCGGTTGCTGAACCGGGTCTCCCGCCTGCAACGCCAGGTCCTGCAGCCGCGGGGGCTGCACCTGGGCGGGATGAGCAGCCGCGAGACCGAGGTGCTCAAGCTCGTCGCGTCGGGGTTCTCCACCCAGGAGATCGCCGATCAGCTGTGCTACTCGCAGCGGACGGTCAAGAGCATCCTGCACGACGTCACCAACCGGTTCCAGCTGCGGAACCGTTCGCACGCGGTCGCGTACGCACTGCGTGAAGGGCTGATCTGAGCCCATGATCACCCAGGTCGACGAGGCGCTGTGCCGGCTCATCGCGCCCTACCTGCCGGCGGGCACGGTGATCCGGCTGGACCCGCCGAAACCGACCTGGCAGACCGAAGCGCAGGTCAGCAGTGTCGACCTGTTCCTGTTCGCGCTGCACGACGCCGGCGCCCCCGCCGGCGTCGTGCGGGGCGGCAAGCGGTGTGCGCTGTCCTATCTGGTCACGGCGAGGTCCGACACGGTCCGCGGTGAACACGCCCTGCTCGACGGCTCACTGCGGGCGTTGCTGGAGACCGAGCAGCTGCGGACCGAGCTCGCCGAGGAGTGCCTGCCGATCGGGTTGTCCATCGGCGACCTCGACCCGACCGGCCTGTGGGCGAGCCTTGGCATGCCCGCGCGCGCCGCCTTCGTCGTCACCGTCACCGCCGGACTCAGCACGGGCTGACCGACGGGCACAGCACCATCCCGCCGATCGCGGCGAGCGGGGCGCCGAAGGCCTCACACCACTGCGCGGCCGACTCGGGAACCGCGGCGCCGATGACCCGGCTGTTCCATCCGGCGCGCACTTCGAGCCGGTTGTCCAGCTTGCCCGAAAGCGTCAGCGTGTCACGGCGGGCGTCGACCTCGCACCGGCCGTGGAACACCGCGGTGCCGGGCGCGCGGAACGTCCTGGCCGATGGGGTGAACCGGTGGCCCGCCGCACTGGAAACGGTGGCGGCCGGGATGTCGAGCCCGCTCAC
Source organism: Amycolatopsis sp. H20-H5 (assembly GCF_035828755.1). NCBI lineage: Bacteria > Bacillati > Actinomycetota > Actinomycetes > Pseudonocardiales > Pseudonocardiaceae > Amycolatopsis > Amycolatopsis sp. H20-H5. The sequence continues at coordinate 28,780 of NZ_JAYMZS010000041.1, forward strand.
GTACCGCCCGTCGAACAGCAGCTTCGGTGTCCCCGACCGGTCGCCGGAGGCGGGCAGCCGGACGTCGAGCTCGCCCTGGAACAGCAGGTGGACGGCGACGGCCACCTTGCCGATCATCGCGGTCCCGGTCGCCACCGGCCCGTCCCGCACCCGGTAGCGGCAGGCCCGCGTGTCCACCGCACGACGGTACGACACCCGGCCGGGCAGGCATTGCCCGATCGGGTGATCCTTGGGGAGCCCTAACGCGGTACGCGCTCAGCAGGCCAGCGGACCTCGCCGACGTCTTCCGGCTTGGGGACCTTGAGGAACAGGCTGAACACCGCCGGACGTTTGCTGGACAGCTCGAGGCGCCCGCCGTCGGCCTCGACCAGTGCCCTGGCCAGCGCGAGCCCCACCCCGGTCGAGCCGCCGCCGGAGAAACCGCGCTCGAACACGTGCGGGGCGAGCTCGTCGGGCACGCCGGAACCGGTGTCGCTCACCTCGACGACGACCGTGCCCTCGGCGTCGCCGCGCCGGGCGCCCAGCGTCACGGTTCCCGCACCGTGCCTCAGCGCGTTGTCCAGCAGGACGCCGATGACCTCGCGCAACCGGCCGGGCGTGGCCCTGGCCATCAGCACGTCCGGGACGCGGAGGCGGAGGTTGCGGCCCTCCGCGCGCAGGAGCTGCCGCCATTCCTCGGCGACCTGGGGCAGGGTCGTGGTCAGGTCCACCGGCTCCGCGCCGACCTCGCGGGCGGCGCGGGCGGCGGCGAGCAGCTCGTTGAGCGCGTCGGCGAGCCGGTCGGCCTGCTCCTGGGCGGCCTTGGACTCGTCGGCGACGTCCGGGTCGGGGTGCATGGTGAGCGGTTCGAGCCGCAGCTGCAAAGCCGTCAGCCTGCTGCGCAGCTGGTGGGAGACATCGCCGACGAGCTGGCGTTCCCGTTGCACGAGCTGGGCGAGCGCGCTGCCCGAGGAGTCGAGGGCCTCGGCGACCATGTCGAGCTCGCCGACGCCGTAGCGGCTCGGGTCGGGCCGGAAGTCGCCGCCGCCGAGCTTCGCGGCGCGATCGGCGACGTGCCGCAGCGGTCTCGCGAGGCGGCGCGCGGTCACTGTCGCGACCACGGCGCCGGTGGCGATCGACAGCACCACGAGCAGGACCACCAGCAGCGTCACCTGGGTCTGCCTGCTCCGCATCGGGCCCGCCGGGGCGGCGAGGGTGACCTTGCCGTCCCTGGCCATCGCCACTTCCTGCGAGATCGTGTCGCCGACCAGCGTGGAGCCGTACCGCTTCTCCTGCTGGCCAGTCACCCGGACGATCAGCAGCCCGTCGGACGGTACGGCCGCGCGGACCTGATCGAGGTCGATGGGCTGGCCGTTGGCGAGCTCGTTGTCGAGGACCGCGGCGACGTCCCTGGCCCGCTCGGCCAGCGGGTCGACGTACGCGCTCTCGACCACCGACCGGGCGGTGAAGCCCAGCGGGATGCCGAGCACGGCCGCGGTGACCATCACCGCGAGCAGGATCGCCAGCAGGATCCGGCGGCGCATGCTCACTCCGCGTTGAAGCGGAATCCGACGCCGCGGACGGTGGCGATGCGGCGTTCGCCGTCACCGGAATGCGACAGCGGGGACTTGCCGTTGCCGCGCCCGACGGCCTCGTCGGCGGCGATGGCGAGCTTCCGGCGCAGCCACGACATGTGCATGTCGAGCGTCTTCGAGGTCTTGGACTCGAGGTCGTTCCAGACCTCGGCGAGGATCTCGTCCCGGCTGACGACCTGGCCGGCGCGGCTCATCAGCACGCGGAGCAGCTCGAACTCCTTGTTCGCCAGCTGGACCTCGTGCAGGTCGACGGTCACCAGGCGCGCGCCGAGATCCATCCGGACCCCGCCGGCCTCGAGGACCTCCGGCGCCCGGCGGCGCAGCAGCGCGCGGATCCGGGCGAGCAGCTCGGCGAGCCGGAAGGGCTTGGCGACGTAGTCGTCGGCACCCGCGTCGAGGCCGACGACGAAGTCGACCTCGTCGGTGCGGGCGGTCAGCATCAGGACGGGGACCTCGGTGCCGCTGGCGCGCAGCCTGCGGCAGACCTCCAGCCCGTCCATGCCGGGCAGGCCGAGGTCGAGGACGAGGAGGTCGACCCGATGCCGGGCGGTGGCCTCGAGCGCCGACGGCCCGTCGCCGACGACCTGAACTTCGTACCCCTCCCGCTGCAGCGCGCGGGACAGCGGATCAGCGATGGCCGGATCGTCCTCGGCAAGTAGCACCATGCTCACCTGGTCGACTCTACGGCGCGGGGGCGTGAAACCATCGTGACCGTGCCCGGCTACGAGAATGATCTTGCACTCGCCACCCGGCTGGCGGACGCCGCCGACGCGATCACCACCGATCGCTTCCGCGCGCTCGACCTGACCGTGCAGCGCAAACCCGACCGCACCCCGGTCACCGACGCGGACACGGCCGTGGAGGACGCGATCCGCGCCCTCCTCGCGGCCGAACGCCCCGGCGACGCGATCGCCGGCGAGGAACGCGGCGGCACCGTGCCCGCCGAAGGCCGCGCCTGGGTGCTCGACCCGATCGACGGCACCAAGAACTTCCTGCGCGGAGTACCCGTCTGGGCGACCCTGATCGCGCTGGTCGAGAACGGCGACCCGGTCGTCGGCCTGATCAGCGCCCCCCTCCTCGGCCGCCGCTGGTGGGCTTCCACCGGCGACGGCGCGTGGCTGCGCGACTCGGCGGGCGCCCGCAAGCTCTCGGTCTCCGGCGTGGCCGCGATGGAGGACGCGTACCTCTCGACGACCGACCTCGGCTCCTGGGTCGAGTACCACTCGCGCGAGAAGTACCTCGAGCTGGTCGACGCGTGCTGGGAGAGCCGCGCGCTGGGCGACTTCTGGCAGCACTGCCTGGTCGCCGAGGGCGCGCTGGACATCGTCGCCGAGTGCATCGTCAACCCCTGGGACGTCGCCGCGGCCC